>JAHJOS010000556.1 GCA_018820005.1 Alphaproteobacteria bacterium
CGACGTCAGTGCGGCCAAGCCGACCTGGGGCGTGACCTTCACCTCATGTTTGCTGCGCCCGAAGGCGCGCGGCAGCGTCACGCTGCGGTCGGCAAATCCGGCGGATCAGCCGCTGGTCAACTGCAATTTCTTTGGCGACCGCGACGATCTCAGGCTGACCATGGCAGCGCTCGAAACAGCGCGGGCCCTCCTCGCCACCGAACCCTTCAAGAGCAGGATCGCCGAGGAACTGTTGCCGGGCGCAGCGGTGATGGCTGATCCGGCAGCGCTCGAGCGCTATTGCGGGCAGACCGTCAAGACCAATTACCACCCGGTGGGCACCTTGCGCATGGGGCTCGACAATGACCCCAGCGCCGTGGTCACGCCTGAACTCAAAGTGCGCGGCATCGACGGGCTGCGGGTGATCGACTGCTCAATCATGCCGCAGATCGTTTCGGGCAATACCAATGCGCCGGCCATGGCGATTGGCTCCAAGGCGGCAAGCCTGATCGGGGCGGCCTAGCGCGACAGCAGGCCTGCGGCGCGCGCCGCCTCGAGATAGCTGCGGCTGACCGGCACGATGGTGCCGTTTTCCAGTTCGAGCACCGGCTTGCCCGCCTGGCGTGCCGAGCGCTTGACGGCGTTGAGCGCGACCCAATGGGAGCGATGGACCTGGAGGCCCGGCACCGGCGCGGTTTCGCGAATGGCATCTGAGAGACGGATCAGCACCAGTGTGGTGCCCCGATCGGTGATGACATCGACGTAGTGGTCGTTGACGGCCAGATGCAGCAGCCGGCCACGCTGGGGCAAGGGCAGCCTGTCAAGCAAGGCCGGCTGGGTCTGGGTCTGCAACGGAATCGGCGCAGCTGCGGGCGCCGCATGACGCAAGGCGCTTGAGAGCGCCGTGACGAGGGCGGCGATGGGAACGCAATAGGCGACAAGAACCGAGAGCGCGATGGCCTCGTCGTGCACACCGAACGCCAGCAGATTGATGAACCAGACCGCCAGCGCAATGGGCAGGCCGGCAACCGCGCCGCCCAGGCCGGCCGCCAGAGGGCGCGGCCAACTGCCCGGCAGGAGGCTGACCACTACAATATCGACCAGCGTGCCCAGCGCAGAAGTGGCAATGACGATAACGGTCCAATAGGCCAGGCGCGGGCCAAGCGGCATGGTGAAGGTATCGAAGGGCCCCACCATGCCCATGAGCAGGCTGACGGCCGCCAATACCAGCCAGCTGCGCGGCTGGCGGGCAAGGGCATTGATTTCACGCAGCGCGAACTGCAGGGGGCGCGATTTCACGGACAATCTGGACCGCTGACGAAGGAAGCGTTGCAGCGCCCAGTGTAGTGAGAAAAGGGAAGCGAACAAGTTCAACCCGAGACGTTTTACCCGAGGCTTGCGCCCATGTCCCTGACCCCGCTGCTGTCTGCCAGTTCCGTTATCCAGATCCATGCCGGTGCGGCGATTGCCGCCTTCGTGATCGGCGCCTTGGTGCTGTGGCGCCGCAAGGGCACCGCGCTGCACAAGGCGCTGGGGCGGATCTGGGTGGTGCTGATGCTGGTGGTGGCAACCAGTGCGCTGTTCATCAATGAAATCCGGACGATCGGACCGTTCAGCCCGATCCACCTGTTCGTCATCGTCACCTATGTGGGGATCGGCCGCGGGCTATGGGCCATCATCATCAAACGCGATGTGGCCGCGCATCGCAGCGCCATGCAGGCAGTCTATGTCGGTGCGCTGCTGCTGACCGGCGCCTTCACCCTGCTGCCGGGCCGGCGGATGCACGACGTCCTGTTTGGCGCCGATGCCGGCTGGACGCCATCGCTCATTGCCATTGGTCTGGCACTGGTGGCGACCATGATGCTGTGGCGGCGCCTGCGTCGTCAGGCCATTCCGCCCCAGATGTTGCGCCCCTAAGCCATGCCGATGGCGATGCCGGCGGCAAAGACCAGCGCGCCGCCGACCACCACTTGCAGGGCCGCCCGCCAGAAGGGGGTGTGCATATAGCGGTTCTGGATGAAGGCGATGGCCCAGAGTTCGATGAGCACCACCACCACGGCGATGGAGGTGGCGATAGTGAAATCATGGATCAGATAGGGCAGCGCGTGGCCCAGGCCGCCAATGGCGGTCATGATGCCGGCCGCCAGCCCGCGCTTGATGGGTGAGCCGCGCCCGGTCAGCTTGCCATCGTCGGAGGCGGCTTCCGTAAAGCCCATGGAAATGCCCGCGCCCACCGCAGCGGCAAGACCCACCAGAAATGTCTGGTGCGTATCGCCGGTGGCAAAGGCCGCGGCAAACACCGGCGCCAGGGTCGAGACCGACCCATCCATCAGCCCGGCCAGCCCAGGCTGCACATAGGTCAGCACGAACTGGCGGTGCGATTCACTGGCTTCAAGATCACGGCCCTCGGCACCCAGCACGGCTGCATCAATGCGGTCGGCCGCCTCGGCATGCTTGCGTTCCTGCGCTGCCAGATCGCCGAGCAGCTTGCGCACATTGGCGTCGTCAGACTGCTTGGCCGCCTCAAGATAGAAGTGATAGGCCGATTCTTCCATTTCCCAGACCAGCTGGCGCACGTCCTCGAGCTTGAGGTTCTGCATCAGCCAGATCGGCTTGCGGGTCAGGAAACCCCGGACGTTCTCGCGCCGGATTGGCGCCAGCTGCGGGCCGAAGCGCTCGACATAAAGATCGAGCAGGCGGCGCCGGTGCTCGTTTTCTTCGGCCGCCATGCCCTCGAACAGCGCGGCCGAACCAGGATAATTGCCCACCAGCCGCGTGGCGAACTCGGCATAGATGCGACCATCCTCTTCCTCCGCCGAAATCGCCAGGGCGAGAATTTCGCGCTCGCTCAGCGAGGCAAAGGGGCGGCGGTTGTCGGGCAGAAAGCTGAGCATGAATGGCAACTTTTTAGAATGGTTCTAAACATTTTCTAGAACCATTCTAATCTATTGGCAAGGGGATCGGGCCGCATCGGACAGGCGCCCTCGGGCTCAGCTCAGCATCGATTGCAGCGCGAAAATGCCAGCCATTGCGCCACCGGACGATGCCAGCGTAACGCTGGCCATCGGGTTGGCGAGATCGCCGGCCGCATAGATACCGGACACGCTGGTCTGGCGACGCTCATCTGTTGCCACCACCTGGCCGAGCGGATTGTCGAGCATGTCCAGCCCCAGGCCCTGGTGCAGGCTGGCCGATGGCGCAAAGCGCGGATGGGCAAACAGCACATCGATGGCGACAGTCTCGCCCGTGTCGAGCACAACGCTCGAAAGCTGGCCGGCCTGATGGACGATAGCAGTCACCTTGCCCTCGACGAGGGCGACACCCCGCGCCAGCAGATCGGCCCGGACTTCTGGCGACAGGACGTGCCCATCGGTGAACACCGTCCGCCGGTCGGTCCAGAGCGCATAGAGCGCTGCCAGGTGCTGGCTATGGTCACCCGACCACAGCAGGCCCCAGTGCCGGTCCGCCACTTCAAAGCCGTCGCAGAACGGACAGGGCACGATCGACTTGCCCCAGCATTGCGCAAAGCCGGGAATGGGCGGCATCTGGTCGGCCAAGCCGTAGCTCAGCAGCACGCGGCGAGCCATCACGGGTTCACCCTGATCGACATGCAAGGTGAAGGCATCGGGCATGCCATCGACCTGCAAGGCACGTGCCTGCCGCAGGCGAATGCTGGGATATCGGGCCAGTTGCCCCCGGGCTAGCGCGAGGATTTCTGCAGGGCTTTTATGGTCGTGACCGAGCAGGCCATGGGAATGGCCGGCAAAGCGATTGCGGTTTTCTCCGGTGTCCAGCACGGTGACGGCGCGACGCGCACGGCCCAGTTGCAGGGCCGCTGCGAGACCGGCAAAGCTGCCGCCGACGATGACAACATCATCCATGTTTGTCATTTCCTTGATTGAATTGGAGCG
>JAHJOS010000557.1 GCA_018820005.1 Alphaproteobacteria bacterium
AAGCGGCTCCTTGGAGATGATCTCGGGCAGGATGATGTGATCATCCGGCACGGCGAACTTGGAGCGCTCAGCGGCCAGAGCCGAGGAGTCAGTGGTGTAGACGTCGCAACGCCCGTCTTCGTAGGCCTTGACGACTTCGTCCTGGTCAACAAACACGACGGTGTTGAATTCCATCTTGTTGGCCGCAAAATAGTCAGCGGCGTTCAACTCGGTGGTCGTGCCGGATTCGATGCAGATAGCGGCACCGGAGAGGTCCAATGCCGACGTGATGCCATCAGCCTTGCGGACCATGAAGCCCTGGCCGTCGTAGAACATGGTGCCGACAAAGCTGATACCAAGCTGGGTGTCGCGGCTCATGGTCCAGGTGGTGGTACGCGACAGCACATCGATTTCACCGGCGGAAAGCGCGGTGAAGCGTTCCTGGCTCGTCAGCGACGTGTAACGAACGGCATCAGCGTCGTTGAAGACGGCTGCAGCCAGTGCGCGGCAATAGTCGACTTCCAGGCCGGTCCAGACGTTGTTCGAATCTGGCGCAGAGAAGCCGGGGACGCCGCCGGTGACGCCACATTGAATGTAGCCCTTGGCTTTTACATCATCGAGAATGGCTGCATGAGCAGCTGTCGCGCCGAGGCTCAGCGAAGCCGCGACTGCGAGTGTTACGAGCGTTTTCTGCATTGATATTGCCTTTTGGTTCCTGACCGTGTGTCCCGGAGTTGCTGAGCGTACCCAGTTCCCCAGTGGCACCTCCACACTTTGAAGTGCGGTTGCGATGCTGCTATCCATGCAAGCGTCTATTGACCGTTGCGTCAAGGGTAGATGCTGGCTTGGGACAGCAAGCCTGTCGCTTATTTAGACACCATTGTGGATTTGACCGGATAATGAGCACTGAGCCTCCAATGATTGATAACAAAACAGGCACTTCTGCCCCGCTCTCTATCGAGACTCTGCTGACCCATGGCGGGCGCAACCCAGATGATCAGTTTGGCTTTGTAAACACGCCGGTGTATCGCGGCTCTACGGTATTGTTCAAAACACTTGCCGATCTTGATGCGCAGAGGCAGCACTTCCTCTATGGCCGCGCCGGCAACCCGACCACCGAGGGTGTCGAGGAAATCATCAGCGCCCTGGAAGGCGCATACCGTACGCAATTGCTACCGTCGGGTCTGGCAGCGATCACCGTGGCGCTTCTGAGTTGTGTCGAGGCCGGCGACGACGTGCTGATCAGCGACAGCGCCTACGAGCCGGGGCGCTCTTTTGGCGATGGTTTCCTGACTAAGATGGGCGTCAGCGTTCGCTATTATGAACCGCGCATCGGCGCCGGGCTGGCGGCCCTGATGCAGCCGAACACCCGTGCGGTGCTGGCAGAGAGTCCCGGTTCGCTGACATTTGAGGTGCAGGACATTCCCGCGTTGGCAAAGGTCGCGCACGCTGGCGGCGCCAAGCTGATTGTCGACAACAGCTGGGCCAGCCCGCTTTATCATCAGCCATTGGCCCTGGGTGCCGACCTCGTCGTTCACGCCGGCACCAAGATGTTCGTCGGCCATTCCGATGCCTTTGCGGGAACGATTTCGACAACCGAAGCGGCCTGGGAGGCAGTTTCCAGGGTGAGGCGACTCCTGGGATTTTTCACATCGGGTGACGATGCCTATCTCGTCGCCCGTGGGTTGCGCACGCTGGCGCTTCGCATGGAGGCGCACAAGAATCGGACGCTGGAGATCGCACGCTGGCTCGAATCGCAACCCGAGGTGCAGCAGGTGCTCCATCCTGGCCTGGAGAGCCACCCGGACCACGCGCTGTTCAAGCGTGACTTTAGCGGCTCGGGGAGCCTGTTCAGCGTGTTGCTGGCCCCTGCCCCACGCGCCTCGGTGGCAGCGTTTGTAGACCAGATGCGCCTGTTCACGATGGGCTATTCATGGGGCGGCTACGAGAGCCTGTGCCTGCCAGTGAAGTTGGGCGCCAATCGGACTGCCAAGCCCTGGACGAAGGACGGCAATTTATTCCGCCTTCACATCGGCTTTGAGGGAATCGACGACCTCAAGGCCGATCTCGTCGATGCGATGGCCCGCTACACTCTGGCGCGGTGAAACCAGCGCCGCAGCAACCGGCTCAAATTGGGCACGCCCCGAAACCGCACGGACCCATCCGTGCGGTTGACAAATAGCCAGCGTCGGCGTGCAAAGACGTTGCGCACGGCGTAGGCGCCGATGATACCGAGCAAGAAACCACTCGCGACATCGGTGGGATAGTGCATGCCGATGACAACGCGCGACAGGCCGGTCATGACGGCAATCACCAAAATCGCCGGGAAAAACCTTGGCACCATGAAGCCGACAATCAGGGCTGTTGCCATCGCCGTGGTGGAATGACCGGATGGAAAGCTCTGGAAGTCCCAGGCATTGACGACCTGATGGAACTGAAAGGCGCCGGCATCGAGGAAATGCTCTGGACGCGCCCGACCGATCAGGCGCTTGAGCAGGTTTGCCATCAACCCAGGTAGTCCGACCCCAATAAAAACAAAGCCGGACACCAGCCCGAGTTCATAAATGGCGAGCCGGTAGCGGCCCAGCGGCAGGCGCAGCGCTACGGCTGCTAGCGCAAAAACCAATGCAGACGGAATCAGCACCCAATCGGACAGCCCGAAATCGGTAACGAAGGCGAATGGCGCCCGCCACACGTCGGGCCAGGCCTGCAAAGTTTGCGAGGCCCAGGCATCGATGAACAGCAGCGCAAAGAGCAGCATCAGTGCCGCAGCGACACGATCTGGCCAGGTCTTGCGGTTCAGGCCAAAAGGCCAGCGGCGGGAGAGGTCGAACATGGGCGAACTATGTGGACGTGTGGACAGTTTTCGTCAATGCGAAGAACCTTGTGTGGTTACGCTTGCCCTATGGCGCCGAACAGGCTAACGGAGGGCGGTGATCTCGGAGTGTAGCTCAGCCTGGTAGAGCACCGGTTTTGGGAACCGGGGGTCCAAAGTTCGAATCTTTGTACTCCGACCATCACAATCCGCCTTCTGGCGAAACGCATCGTGTTGAGGACTTTGCATGACCGCCCGTATCTACCGCCCGGCCCGCAATGCCATGCAGTCCGGTAAAGGCAAGACCCAGCAGTGGGTTCTGGTGCACGAGCCTGCGGCGCCCCGCGGCATTGACCCGCTGATGGGCTATACGACCTCGACCGACACTCGCCAGCAGCTGCGCCTGAGCTTTGATACGCTTGAAGCTGCTGAGGCCTATGCGCAGAAAAATGGCATTGCCTATAGCGTGCAGCCTGCACATGAGGCGACACCGCAGCGCGTCAGCTATCCGGACAATTTCCGCGCCGACCGCAAGACACCCTGGACACACTAGTCCTTCCGCTGCCATCCTGAGTCCACAATGCGCTGCAAGCTCTTGCGGCGCATTTGTTTTTTCAGGCCGGCGCAAGCAGACGTCGGCCTCTATCAGGAGGCGATCCATGCTCAAGCAGTTGTTGACGACACTCGGGCTAATGGCGCTCAGCGCGCCAGCGCAAGCAGCCCCTGCCCTATGGTCCATCAGCGACGGCGACAGCGTGGTCCACATTTTCGGCTCACTGCATGTCATGCCAATGGACACCGAATGGCGCACACCGCTGTTCGACGAGACGCTGGCAAATGCCGACCAGGTCGTGTTCGAAACCGATATTCGCCCTGCAGCCATGGCCGAGGTGGGCGCCAAGGCATTTGTGCGCGGCATCTATGTGGATGGTACGCAATTGACCGACGGCATGGATGAGGGTCTGGAGGCCGAGGTGCGCCGCCAGGCCAGTACTCTGGGCATGCCGTTTGGACCAATGCTGGCGATGCGACCATGGCTGGCGGCCAATACGCTCTCTATTGCCGCCATGGCACAGCTTGGCATGGTGGAACAGGGTGTTGAATTTGCGCTGGAACCCGAAATCTCGGCCGATCGCCTGGTGTTTCTCGAAACAGGCGACGAGCAGATCGAGGTATTGGCCGGAGCCCCGGACGATGAACAGATCGCGCTGCTCCAAGCGACAGTGGAGCAGTTCGACCAACTGCCCAAGTTCGTGAGCAAGCTGATGAGCCATTGGATTGGTGGCACGCCCGACAAGCTTGAGGCTCTGTTTGTGATGGATATGGGCGGCCTCGAAGACCGCTATCTCGACCGCCTATTGCTGTCTCGCAACCGCAACTGGATCGCACCGATCGAAACGATGCTCGCCGAGAATCGAAACAATCTGGTGATCGTCGGTGCCGGGCATCTGGTTGGCGCTGGCAGCGTCATCGAATTGCTGCAGGATGCCGGCTACAGCGTCGAACGCATTCAATAGGCACAAACGCAGACACCCCGGCGCGAGCCGGGGTGTCGCTGTGTCTGGCCGTGGTCGGTCTCAGACGTCGCTGAGCTTGGTCCATTTGCCGTCGTTGGCGCTGGACTGCACTGATGCGACAATGAACTGCATGCCTTCGACGCCATCTTCAAGCGTGGGGAGCAGCCCTTCATAGGCGCTGCCCTCGCCACGGATAATGGCGGCGAACTGGCTGTAGAGGGTGGCGAAGGCTTCGAGATAGCCTTCGGGGTGACCCGAGGGGATGCGGACATTCATGGTCGAGGCGGCATTGCCCGAAATGGCGCCACCGCGGGTCAGCAAGTGCTTGGGTTTGCCGAATTCGGTGAACCACATGTAGTTGGGATTGTCCTGGCGCCATTCGAGACCGCCCTTGTCGCCATAGACGCGCAG
>JAHJOS010000070.1 GCA_018820005.1 Alphaproteobacteria bacterium
GGACGCCAACAGCGCCGCCGCCGATTTCATGGACTATCTGCGCGCCATCATTGCCGAACGCCGCAAGCAGCCGCGCGAAGACCTGCTCAGCCACATGCTGACCTCAGATCGCGGCGGCGACCGCCTCAGCGATGACGAAGTCATGTCCACCGCCATTCTGCTGCTCAATGCCGGGCACGAGGCGACGGTCCACACCACTGGCAATGGCGTCAAATCGATCCTCGAGAGCGGTATCGATCCGGTTACGCTTTTCGCCACGCCCGAGCAGACCGAGGCCACGATCGAGGAATGCCTGCGCTTTGATGCACCGCTGCATATGTTCACCCGCTATGCCCTGTCAGACCTCGAGTACGAGGGCATCCACCTGCGCAAGGGCGATGTGGTCGGCCTGATGCTGGGCGCCGCCAATCGCGACCCCGCCCGTTTCGCCAATGCCAACAGCTTTGATCCCTTCCGCACCGACGGCGCCAATGTCAGCTTCGGCGCCGGCATCCACTTCTGCATCGGCGCGCCGCTGGCCCGCATCGAACTGCAGGTGGCCTTCAGCGAGCTGTTCCGCCGTCTTCCCAGGCTGCGTCTTGCCCAGGCGCCGCGCTATAACGACGTCTACCATTTCCATGGGCTGGAAAAGCTCATGGTCCGCTGGGACTAAAGGCTCGCCAGCACACCAGGCACCAGCAGCGGCAGATCTTCACTGATCAGCCCGGGGCCGCCAAAACGATTGGCGGCCTCCGCATGCATCCATACCGCAGCGCAGGCGGCTTCCCAGCCGTCCATGCCCTGCGCCATCAGCCCGGCGATCATGCCGGCCAGCACATCGCCGGACCCAGCCGTACCGAGCCACGCCGGCGCATTGGCATTGATGGCCGCACGACCGTCCGGGCTGGCAATGACCGTATCGCTACCCTTGAGCACCACAATGGCGCCCGAGTGTGCGGCGGCGGCTCGCGCCCGCTCCAGCTTGCCGCCGGGCACGTCGCCAAACAGGCGCTGGAATTCACCCTCATGCGGCGTCACCACCACGGGCCGCGCTGCCTGCTTGATCGCCTCAAAGAGCGCGGCGCTGTCACCCGAAAAACTGGTGAGCCCATCGGCGTCGAGCACGGTGGCAGCACCCGATCCCAACACTGTCAGCACGGCCTGATGCGTGTGCGGACCGATGCCGGCGGCCGGGCCAATCGCCACGGCCGTAATGCGCTTGTCGGCCAGCAGCATGGCCAACTCTTCGACTGACTCGATTGGCTTGAGCATGACGGCGGTGACGTGGGCTGCGTGCACCAGCAAGGCCTCTTCCGAGCCGGCCAGCGATACCAGGCCCGCGCCGACGCGGAACGCCCCCATGGCGGCCAGTCGGGCCGCACCGGTCTGCAGCGCGCCGCCCGAGATAACAACGCAATGGCCGCGATCGAACTTGTTGCCCGCATTGTCGGCCACCGGCACGCTCCACAAAGCAGGCGTATTCTGCCAGCTGTTGGAGCCGATCGTGGTCAGCACCGACTGCGCAATACCGATATCGGCGAGCACGACCTCGCCGCACAGATCGCGCCCCGGCTGCAACAGATGGCCCGGCTTGAGCCGGAAGAACGTCACCGTCATTTCCGCAATCATGGCGGTGCCGCGCGGCTGGCCCACCGCACCATCGAGGCCACTGGGCACGTCGATGCTCACCACTGGCCGCGTGCTCGCGTTGACCGCTTCGATGATCTCGGCCATCGCCCCATCGACATCCCGGTCGAGCCCGGCGCCCAGCAGCGCATCGATCACCAGATCGGCATCCTCGACATCCTGGGCAACCGGCGCGGTCACCCGACCGCTCCACTGCGACGCCATGGCCGCCGCATCGCCCTTGAGCGCGCCCAGCGTCCCGACCAGACGCACCTGCACCGGCCAGCCCTTGTCCTTGAGCAGGCGCGCCACCACAAAGCCATCGCCGCCATTATTGCCTGGTCCGCACAGCACCAGCACTGATCGCTGGTAGTAGCGCTCCATGACCGCTTCGGCGACAGCCTTGCCGGCAGCCTCCATCAGCTTGAGCGGTCGCGTACCCGCTTCCATCGCCAGTTGGTCGGCCTGCGCCATCTGCGTGGGCGTGAGGAGAATGTCGACACTGGTGGGGGCCATGAAAACTCGCTGAAACAGGACTGGGACAATGTCCTTACATAGAAACGAAAAAGCCGCCCAATTCTGGGCGGCTTCAAATTCATGTGCGAGACATCTTAGTGGTGATGTTCTTCCGGCACTTCGTCCTCGTCGGCCTGGATCAGCTTGGCAAGTTCCTCGCGGTCCATAGCCTTCTCGGTGATCTTGCCCTGGTCGATGACAAAGTCGACGACCTTGTTCTCGAACACGGGCGCACGCAGACCGGCCAGAGCCTGGGGGTTCTTGCGGTAATAGTCGTAAACCTGCTGTTCCTGGCCGGGGAAGCGACGCACTTCGGCGATCAGCGCCTGCTGGTGCTCTTCCTCGGTCACATTGACCTCGTTCTTGTTGCCGATTTCGGCAACCACTAGACCCAGGCGCACGCGGCGCTCGGCGATCGAGCGGTACTGCTCGCGCGCAGCTTCCTCGGTGGTGCCTTCATCTTCGAAGGAACGGCCGTGGCTCTGCACTTCATGCTCGACGCGCTGCCAGATCGTGGCAAACTCGGCCTCGACCAGTTGCGCCGGCACGTCGAACTTGTGGCCATCGTCGAGGGCATCGAGCACCTGACGCTTCATGTGCTGGCGGCTCATGGAAGCGAGCGCCGCTTCCATCTGTGCCTTGACGGCTTCGCGCATGGCTTCGACGTTCTCTACGCCCAGGCGCTTGGCGAACTCATCGTCCAGCTCACCCTGGTTGGGGCCGTCGATGTGCAGCACGGTGACGTCAAAAGTCGCGTCCTTACCAGCCAGTTCGGCGTTCTGGTAATCCTTGGGGAAGGTCACCTTTACTTCGCCGGGTTCGCCCTTTTTCATGCCAACCAGCTGCTCTTCGAAGCCGGGGATGAACTCGCCCGAACCCACGGTCAGGTGAGCATGGTCGGATGCGCCGCCGTCAAAGGCCACGCCATCGATCTTACCGAGGAACGACAGACCCAGGCGGTCGCCGGTTTCAACCACGGCGCCATCGCCCTTGTCGGTATAACCACGGTTCTGGGCGAACACGCGGTTGACCTCGGCGGTGACCTCGTCATCGGAAATGGCGACGATGGGCTTGGTCAGCGGAACGCCCTTGAGGTCCATCAAAGCGACCGGGGGCAACACTTCGTATTCGACTTCGAATGCCAGGTCGGCATTGCCGTCGAGCACGTCGTTGATCACGGCCTGATCCTCGGGCAGATCAACCTTTGGCTGGGCGGCAGCGCGTTCTTCGCGCTTGTCCAGGGTCTCGGTGACCGACGAATTGATCGCATCGGTCATCACTTCGCTCATGGCCGAGCGGCCGAACATCTTCTTGATGTGCGCCAGCGGAACCTTGCCGGGACGGAAGCCCTTGATGTTGGCCTGGCCCTTGAGCTCTTCGAGCTTGGCGCTAAGGCGTGTGTTGAGGTCGGCGGCCGGAATGGTGACGCTCAACTTGCGCTTCAGGCCTTCATTGAGGGTTTCGGTAACCTGCATTCGGTTCAATCCCGTATTCATTGATCAAGGGGCCAAGTCCCTGTGTGGTGCGGGTGAGAGGACTCGAACCTCCACGCCTTGCGGCGCTGGAACCTAAATCCAGTGCGTCTACCAGTTCCGCCACACCCGCAAAAAGGACCCGTTGGCCGGGTTGGCGTTGCATCTATATGAAGACGCAAAGCCAGTCAAAGCCTTGCTGAGCGAATTGCGCCGAATGCAGTAGCTGTTTTGATGTCAATGGCAGTCAAATTGAGCGGCGACATTGCCGGACGCCGCACTTTCTGCCCAATGTAGTGGCGATCTTGCACCTTGCGACACCCAGCGCTACAGTTTTGCGCACAATATATCATCAATCTGCACAAATAATAGCCAAACACATCAACCGCAGCCTGACTCAGATCAGGAGAACAACCGACTAACCAATTGATTTTGCAGATTTTTCGCGCTTAAAAACCAGATGGCACAGGCCGTGCATACCGGTTGGCGGTATGTGTGCAGACAGACCCGGGAGGCTCAAATGAAGAAAATCGAGGCTATCGTAAAGCCGTTCAAGCTCGACGAAGTCAAAGAGGCGCTGCAGGAAGTCGGCCTCCAGGGCATCACTGTCACCGAAGCCAAGGGCTTTGGACGTCAGAAGGGCCACACTGAACTCTATCGCGGCGCGGAATATGTCGTGGACTTTCTGCCCAAGGTAAAAGTCGAGGTCGTATGCCCCGACGCCCTGGCGGAAAAGGCCATTGAGGCCATCCGCAACGCTGCGCAAACCGGTCGCATTGGCGATGGCAAGATCTTCGTTTACTCGATTGAACAAGCCATCCGCATCCGCACCGGAGAATTCGGCGACGACGCGCTCTAGGGCAATTGCTGCCCGGGCCACGTCCCGCCGTGCCGAACAACAAGCATTCCGATTTAGACAGGGGAAGACCTAATGACCACCGGAAGCGACCTCCTCAAGCGCATCAAAGACGAGAACATCAAGTATCTCGACCTGCGCTTCACCGACCCGCGCGGCAAGCTGCAGCACGTCACGCTCGATTGCTCGATCGTTGACGAAGACCTGTTCGAGGAAGGCACCATGTTCGATGGTTCCTCCATCGGCGGCTGGAAGGCCATCAATGAATCCGACATGGTTCTGATGCCCGATCCCAATTCGTCCTACATGGATCCCTTCTTCAGCGCGTCCACGCTCGTGGTCAATTGCGACATTCTCGAGCCCCTCACCTATCAGCCCTACAGCCGCGATCCCCGCACCACCGCAAAGAAGGCCGAGGAATTCCTCAAGGCTTCCGGCATTGGTGACACCGTGGTGTTCGGCGCCGAGCCAGAATTCTTCATGTTCGACGACGTGAAGTACTCCAACACCCCGTTCAAGGTTGGCTTTGAAGTCGATCATCCTGAACTGCCGTCCAACAACGACACCGCCTATGAAGCCGGCAACAACGGCCACCATATCGGTCTCAAGAAGGGCTACTTCCCGGTTCCCCCGCTGGACAGCGCCCAGGACATCCGCGGCGAAATGCTGGCAGCCATGGCTGACATGGGCGTCGTCGTTGAAAAGCACCACC
>JAHJOS010000558.1 GCA_018820005.1 Alphaproteobacteria bacterium
GAAAATCCACTTCTCGGGGTAGAACAGGCGGTCGATCAGGTTGGCCTCGCGCTGCATCTCGGGAATCCAGCGCGGCGTCCAGGCGATCTGGCGCACCATGCCATCGGCCATGTCCCAGGCATCGAGATGCCGCCGCGTATCGGCATAGATATCCATCAGCGCCAGCGTCATCAGCGTGTCGTCGGTGACGATGCCGTCTCCGCGTACACGATGGTTTCGCTGCTCGGCCGGCAGATCCATCTTGTGCCATCGAGTCATGACCGAGTTTACCCGGCCATAGCGTTCACGGATCTGGGCGGCAGACAACTTTTCCACCGGTGCGCCCATGGCATCGCCCAAAGCCACGCCATGCAACATGCCGCGAACGCGCGATTGAAGGGACTGGGTCATGACGCTCCGTCTTTCATTCCAAATGGTCCATCAGGCTATTGAGCTGATGTCTCAGTCGACACCCGCCCCTTGTGGGGAGGGCTCAAGGGAGGGGGTGGTTGGCCCGGATATCGGGACCAACCATCCCCTCCCAACCTCCCCCATCGAGGGGGAGGTGCCGTCTGGTGGATGCGGGGCGTTCCGGCCCCACATGGGCTCGCTTACTGCAGCACCGTCGCTGCATACTCAGCCATACGCGCGCCGCCGGCAGCGTTGTATTCGCTGACGAAGGCGTCCCACTGATCCATGCCGGCTTCGCCGGTGATGAATTTGGCGACCCAGCCGCGATAGACCTGTTCGGCAGCATCGACATCGGCCGCATAGTCCGACGGCCACACAAAGGCGTTGTCAGCAATAAAGTTGCTCTTGATGGTATCAAGTGCAGCCTGTGCCGTCGGGCTCAGCAACGGCGTTGGCGGCGTCCAGTTGGCGGCGTTGAAGAAGCGGGCATACCAGGTCGAAATCTGGTCGGTGAAGGTCACCGCGCCGCTGGCATCCTTGGTGTACTGGGTGCCCTCAAAGCCCATGCGATCGATGTCCTGGCCTTCCTTGGACGCCATGAAGTCAAGCACCGCAAAAGCGGTGTCCTTGTTCTCCGACAGGGACGAGATGGCCCAGCCGCGCGACTCCTTGGACACATCAAGCGCGGCCAGCCCCTGCCCGCCAGGGCCAGATGGGATCGGCAGCAGGGCAAGGTCGATGGTCTCGCCCGGATGTGCCTGACGCATCTTGCCCGAGTAGATATCGATCACTTCCGGCGACGAACCGAAGATCACACCGGCCTTGCCGGTGTAGAATTTGTCTTCCTTCACGTCATAGGTGTTGGTGACATATTCCTTGTCGAACAGGCCCTTGGCGGCGAGGTCGGCATAGAACGTCAGCTTGGCTTTTTCGGCGTCCGTGACACGGGAATTGACCCACGCGCCATCGGCATTCTTCATCCAGGTGGTTTTGACGCCAAAGGCCTGATTGAAGATGGAATCCAGCTCATTGGTATTGCCGTATCCGGTCAGCCCCAGCGTATTGCCCGGAGTGCCATCACCGTCCAGGTCGCCATCATGGATGGCCTGGAACAGGGCTTCATACTCCTCGACCGTCTTGGGCGGCGCCATGCCCAGCTTGTCGAGCCAATCCTGGCGGATCACCGGCTGCGGCGCCCGCGGCGGATAGACGTAGAGCAGGTAGGGATAGTGAGCGAGGCGCTCGACATTGTGCGGCCACAGCGCATCCTTGATGTGGGCCGACCCCGCAATCATGGGCGTTAGGTCTTCAAGAACTCCCTGCTCGGCCATCTTCTGGTCGCCGCCCTGGAAATACATGATATCGGGGATATCGCCCGACAGCAGCATAACGCCGAGCGCGTCGGCATAGCCCGAACCAGGCAGGTCAACGATCTGCAAATCGACATCGGTGCCCTGCGCCTTGAGCGCTGCCTCGATGGCCTCGATTTCCCTGACGTCGTCGGGATTGGAGGTCAGCAAGTCTTTGCTGACAATGCGGAGTGTGGTTTGGGCCAGCGCCGGCGCGGCAAGCGCCCCGACCATTGCCATTGCGGTAGTAGCAAGCAACATTCTGCGAAGCATGGTTTTCCTCCCTAGTGCTTTCGTTGTCGAATGAGAAATCATCCCTTCAGCGCCCCGGACATGGTGCCCTTGGTGAAGAACTTCAGGATGAGCGGGTAGATAGCCAGGATGGGCAGGATCGTGATCAGGATCATGCCCGCCTTGAGGGCCCTGATGTTGATCTGGGCCAGCCCGATATTGTTGTTGGCATTGTTGGCACCCACGATGGCGATCTTGTCGCCTTCGATGACGAATTGCCTGAGCACGACCTGCAACGGCCATTTGCTCTGGTCATTGAGGTAGATCATCGCCCGGAAAAACTCGTTCCAGTGCAGCACCAGATAAAACAGTGCGATGGTGGCGAGCGCCGGCTTGGCCAGCGGCAGCACGACCAGGAAAAAGGTCTGGAAGGGATTGGCACCATCCAGTTCGGCCGCCTCCAGCAATTCCTTGGGAATTTCCTCAAAGAAGCGGATCAGAATGATCAGGTACCAGGCGCTGATCGCCTTATACATGATCACCGACCAGGGCGTGTTGAGCAGGCCCATCTTCTTCATCAGGAAATAGTCCGGAATAATGCCCGGCTCGAAGACGATGGTGACCAGCACCAGCAGAAAAATCAGCCGGCGGCCCGGCAGACCCGGCCGCGACATGCCCCAGGCCATCAGGGCCGTGCCGAACACGCCGATGCAGACGCTGGTCGCCGTCATCCAGATCGAATTGAAGATACCGCGCTGCACATTGGGATGCTGCAGCAGCAACGCCCAGACATCGAGCGACAGGCCGTCCGGTATGATCGACAACCCCGAAAAGCCGGCCACCCTGTCCGGCTCGCTCAGCGACAGCGCCAGAAGGTTGAGCAGCGGCTGGAGCGTAAACACCACCAGCAACAGCAACGTCGAGACGATCAGCACATATTCGACCCGCTCAAGCGGCGTCCGGCGTGAATGATTGGCCATCACCACACTCCCTTTCCGGTCAATCGCTTGCTCACCAGATGCGACGTGATCACGAGGATCATCCCGATCAGCGCCTTGAACAGGCCAGCCGCCGTGGCCAGCGCGTATTCGCCGGTCGATAGACCCATGCGGTAGACGTACGTGTCGATGATATCGATGGTCGACGCATTGACCGCGTTCTGCATGTTGACGATCTGGTTGAGGTCGGCACTGAGGAACATGCCCATGTTCAGGATGAACAGTGTCGCGATCGTCGGCACTATCCCCGGAATGGTCACATGCCGGATCTTCTGCCAGCGGCTGGCCCCATCCATCTCGGCGGCCTCATACAATTGCGGGTCGATGGCAAAGATCGCCGCCAGATAGAGCAGGCTGTCCCAACCGGCCGACCGCCAGATTTCAGAGATCACCAGCACCCAGCGGATGGCGCCGGTGTTGGTCATGTAGCTGACCGGCTGGAAACCCATGGCCTGCCCGATCTGGTTGACGGCACCATCGGTGGGCGACAGAAGCGCGATGAACACGCCGGCAATCACCACCCAGCTCAGAAAATGCGGCAGATAGATCGCCGACTGGATCACGCCGCGCAGCGTGCCGCTGCGCACCTCATTGAGCAGCAGCGCCACCATGATGGGCACTGGAAACACGAAGACGATCTTCATGCCTGAAATGATCAGCGTGTTAAGCAGCACCTGATGAAAGATCGGCGAGGAAAACAGGACCTGGAAGTTTTTTAGCCCCACCCAGATATTGGGCGGAATGATGCGCACATTCTCGAAGGCCATCTTGGCCTCCCAGATCGGCACATAATGCCAGATGAAGAAGAACAGCAGGCCGGGCGCCATCATGGCATAATAGGGCCACCACTGGCGGACCTGGAAAAAGAACCGCGCGACGCGGCCAGAATTTTGATCAGCGCCAGCCAAACCGTCGACGCCAGCCCCCGCACCTGCTGCGGGAACGTTCCCATTTGCTGTTGCAGCAACAAGCTTCCGCTCTTCCAGACCAGCCATGTTCAGACCCTCCCAGCCCCGGCAATGCGCATGGGGTTGTGCACCGAAAGGTCGGCGAGTGAACCTCGCTCTATCAGTCGGCACGGCATATAAATCCGCCGGTGTTCCGGCTTATGTTCTATTTCGTCAAACAGGCCTTCGACGGCCCGCTCGCCGATATCGCGCCCTGGCTTGGCAACCGTGGTCAGCCCAGGCCAGGCAAATTCTCCCGACGGAATCCCGTCAAAGCCAACAATGGAGACGTCGCGCGGACAATCAAGCCCGGTTTCACGCACCGCCATCATGGCACCAAGGGCCATCATGTCGTTGGCTGCAAAGACCGCCAGATGCCCGACACGGGGTCGCGCCAGAAGTCGCCGCATCGCCTCGCGCCCGCCATCGACGGTATATTCGCCATCCTCGATCGCCATGATTGCGGGATCGACATCGCGCTCCACGCAATGTTCGTGCACAGCCCGCAAAAACCGGGCCCGCGCCAGGCGCGACTTCGGACCCAGGATCAAGGCAGGCGCTGGATGGCCCTTTGCTACCAGAAGATCAAGGCCCAGCCGCACCGCCTGGGAAATATCGGACCCCACGCTCGACACATCGGGAAAGCGCTCCGCGCTCGAACCGATGAAAACGCACGGCAGACCAAACCGATCCAGATCATCGAAACTGTCAGAAACCGGATTGATGATGGCCCCATCGACCCGCGCCCGACGCAGGGTCTGCAAATGCGTGGCTTCTACCTGCGGGTCCCAGTCGGACGAAAACACCAGCAGCGACATCCCTGCCCGCGCCGCCCGGTCCTGCGCGCCGCGCGCCACATCGGACCAGAACGGATTGGCAATATCGGGAATGACCAGACCAAGCATGCCGCTGCGGCCCGACCGCATGCCCACGGCCAGATGGTTGCGCTCATACCCCACGGCAGCGGCGGCCTTGACCACCCGATCACGGGTTTCTTCAGTAATATTGGTCGAGGCCGTCAACGCCCGCGCTGCAGTGCTCTTGGACACCCCGGCGCGCTCGGCAACATCTACAATGGTCGGCCGTCGATTGCGGCTTTGACTCATGACCTGATCCAATTCTCTTGGCGGGAACGTTACCACGAATATCTATGGCGTCAACTGCCCGCGTAAATCCATCCACGCAGAATGGGGCCGCAACCCGATGGGAGCGGGAACAGACCATTCCGGCCCGGGCCCCCTCGATAACCCGGTGCTCCAACGCCGCTGATGACAAAGGCTGACGGTAAACGGACACCGCAGACGGGCCGCGAGATCAGCTTCAGGATGGCATGGCGCTTGTCGGCGTGCGCCCCTACCCTGACGCGAGAGGACGTGCTCCGCGCCGACGATCTCGCCATCGGAAACGGCCTGCGACTGTTGCTCTTTGGCTGGCATCGAGCACTCGAGAGCCGACGGACTTGGTGCCCATCGGAGGGACCATGGACTTCGATCATTCCGGCCGCTGGCTACTAGACACCTGCGCGGCAACTAAGGGACGGAAGCTACTCAAGTCTATTCGCTATGAATCGGGGACCCGTGAGAATTCTGCGCTTACTGGAGTTCAGCA
>JAHJOS010000559.1 GCA_018820005.1 Alphaproteobacteria bacterium
CGCTGGCATCTGCGCTTCGTGCATCTTGCCATGGGTTTGGCGGCGCTGTTCCTGGGTCTGTTCGCGTTCGCCTTCTTCGAGCCGGCCATTGCGGCCACCATTGCGCGGCTGGTGCTGGCCATGCTCGGCATCTCCGGGCTCTTCCTGATCCTGTTGCTGGCACTGCGCGGCTATGATCGCGCCGTCTTGCTGGTCCCCACCTGGATCATCGTGATCGCCTGGCTGTTCTATTCCTGGCTGGTGGTTTCCGGCCAGGTCTCCAATGACGTGGCGCAGCCGGCGGTCGGCGGTGGCCTTGTGCTGATCGTGATGCTGCTCGGCTTTACTGCGGTGCAGCATGCCTTTTCGGAAGGTCAGGTTTCGATCGGTACCCTGTCGGAAGTCGAGCGCCGGGCGCTGGCACTCACCGGCTCTGGCGATTTCGTGTTTGACTGGAACATCGAGCGTGACCGCGTGTCCGTCAGCGAAGAGCTGGCAACGCGCCTGGGCGAAAAGCGCGGCTCGCTGCGCGGCGCCATCAAGCGTTGGCTCGACCGGGTCCACCCAGATGACCGCGACCGCTTCCGTACGGCCTTCGATACATTGGTTGAGCTGCGACGCGGCAAGGTCTCGGCCGATATGCGTATCGCCAGCCACGACGGGAGCTATCGCTCCTTCCGCATGCGGGTGAAGCCGGTGCTTGGTGGTGACGGCCAGGTCAATCGCATCGTGGGCACGCTGCAGGATGTGACCGAGGATCGCGCCTCCCGCGAGCGGCTGCTGCACGACGCGGTGCACGATAGCTTGACCGGCCTGCCAAACCGCATGCTCTTCCTTGATCGGCTTGAACGCAGCCTGGTGCGGGCCCGTATGCCTGGCGGCATCAAGCCGGCCGTGTTCCTGATCGATATCGATCGCTTCATGGAGCTCGAAGAGCGCATTGGCCACTCTGCCGCCGATTCGGTTCTGCTGGCGATCTCGCGCCGGATTTCGCGTGTCATGCGACCGCTTGATACCGTTGCCCGCGTCACCGGCGACCAATTCGCCGTTATCCTGGCGTCCGAGCAGGCGGCTGGCAAGATCGCCGAGACCGCCGAACAGATCCGCAAGGCGCTCAAGGCGCCGTTTAATTTTGGCGATCGCGATCTGTCCCTGACGGCCTCCATCGGCGTGACCATCTATGACAGCAACCCGGCAGCGGCAGCTGACGTGCTGCGCGACGCCGAACTGGCCATGTATTACGCCAAGCGTCTGGGCGGGGATCGCATTGAGGCATACCGCGCCTCGGCACGCTCTATTGCCGCCTACAACCGCGCCAGCGAGGAAGATCTCGAGCGCGGCATGAAGCAGGGCGAACTGCATGTGCAGTTCCAGCCCGTTATCGATATTCAGACCGGCCAGATGGCGGGGGCCGAAGCGCTGATGCGCTGGACCCATCCGACCCGCGGCATCGTCAATCCGGACGAGTTTGTGCCGCTTGCCGAGCGGTCCGGCCAGATCGAAAAGCTCGGCCGTCTTGCCTTCGAACAGGCTGCGGCGCAGGCCAAAGACTGGATGACGACTCTGGGGCTGCCCGATGGCTTCTTCATCTCGGTGAACCTGTCGCCAAGCCAGCTGGCGACCGAGACACTGCTCAATGACATGCGCAGTCTGGTCAATCAGGACAAGACGCTGGCGCAACATCTCAAGCTCGAGATCACCGAGAGCCAGCTGATGAGCAACCCCGAGCATTCCGCCTATATGCTCGAGGCGCTGCGCGAACTCGGACTCGGCCTTGCTCTGGACGACTTCGGCACGGGGCACTCGTCGCTGAGCTATCTGCACCGCTTCCCCTTTGACACCATCAAGATCCCCCGGCCGTTTGTGAAGCTGGGCGACGGCAGTGGCATCGCCCACACGCAGGGCCCCATCATCCGGGCTGTGGTGGCCCTGGGCAGTGATCTTGATCTGATGGTCATTGCCGAAGGTGTTGAGACACCCGAGGAAATCGAGCGCCTGCGTACGCTCAACTGCCGCTATGCCCAGGGCTTTGCTTTCGGAGCGGCCATGACGGGCGCCGATTTTGGGCGCAAGCTGGCAGCGCAACTGGGGCGTTAGGCGTGGCCGGCGTCCGGACTTAGCGTTGCGCGCGTGATATTGAGGCTGGCCAGCGCCGCCTCGTAGCGCTGCTCGACGGGTGTGTCGAACAGCAGTTCGCGCGAAAATGGGACCGTCAGCCAGCCATTGCCGGCAAGCTCGTCCTCGAGCTGTCCGGCACTCCAGCCGCAACAGCCCAGCGCGAACAAGGACGAACGGGGGGCCGGGCCAAATGCCATGGCCTTGAGGACGTCCAGCGTCGCTGTCATGCTGACACCGCCCGCCACTTCATAGGTATTGCCGCTTTGGTAGTCCGAGGAATGCAGCACGAAGCCGCGCCCTTTTTCCACCGGCCCGCCGCGCATCACGACGCGCTCGCGGATGGCGTCGGGCAGCCGGATGACGCTGTCCGGATCGCCCAGATCGAGCTCGTCTAGCACATCGGCAAACCGCAGATTGGGGAGCGTCTGGTTGACCACAAGCCCCATCGCCCCCTCGTCGCCATGACCGACGAGCAGGATAACGCTCTCCGCGAAGCGTTCGTCGTCCATGTCTGGCATGGCGACCAGGAATTGGCCTTCGAGTGACTGCATATCTCAATTCTAGGCAAGCTTGACCGCTGTGCCAAGTCGCCAGCCATTCCGCTTGCATCACGAAGCTCTGATGGCTTTGTCCCTTTGCCTTCCCTGCTGCCTGCGGTATTGCCTTGGCATGCGCATTTTACCCTTCATTTTCGCCGCTGCGATGCTGCCGACCGTGTCCGCCGCTGCGGCGGAGACGGCATGGCAGGAAGTTGCGCCCGGCGTAAAGCTGCGCCTGATCAGCACCGGCCAGCTCAAAGCTGACGGCACGACGCTGGTCGGGCTCGAAATCGACATGCCCGACCACACCAAGACCTATTGGCGCGTACCGGGAGATACCGGACTGCCAACCGAGTTCGATTTCGCGGGGTCGCCACAAGTGACGGCTCATCAGGTGCTCTGGCCCTACCCGACGCGCGAGCTGAGCGATGGCTACCTCGACTATGTCTATTTCGGCGATACGGTGCTGCCGGTTGAACTGACGATGGCGCCCGATACCCGGCAGCTCGACGTCTCTGCCACGCTGGGCATCTGCTCGGACATCTGCGTGCCGGCGCAGGCCAGCTTTTCGCTTCCCCTTGATGATGCCGCCCCCGATCGCGCGAATGGGCTGCGCATCCGCCAGGCGCTGGCCCTGGTGCCGATTACCTGGACCGATGCGCGCCAGCCCATCGACGATGTTGTCTATGACGCCCAGACGGGCATGCTCAGCATCCGTGTCGGCGCTGACGCGGTCGATCTCGATTCCCTGATTGTTGCGACGGCAAGTGGTTTGCCGGTGTTTGGGGCGCCGCAAAAAAGCCCGGAACCCAACATAGTGCTGGTGCCGGTGCAGGGGGACGCCGACGACGTCGATCTGGCAGGTCAGTCGGTGCA
>JAHJOS010000560.1 GCA_018820005.1 Alphaproteobacteria bacterium
TGGCGCGACCTTACGCACGGAGACCATGAAGGCTATGCCGGACTGGCCAGCCCCCGTCCGCCCCTGCCCCCTAGTTCCCTTCCTTCGCCACTCGGATCAATCGCCCATTGTCCTCATCAGTCAGGACATAGATCGCGCCATCGTCCGCCACGCGCACATCGCGGATCCGCCCCAGCTGACCCTCGAACAACCGTTCCTCGCCCACCAGGCTGTCGCCGTCCATATCGAGCCGCACCAGCATCTGCCCGCTCAGCCCGCCGGTCAGCAGATCACCCTCCCAGCCCGGCAGCATGTCGCCTGCATGAAACGCCAGCCCGGATGGCGAAATCGACGGCACCCAATAATGGAGCGGCTGCTCCAGCCCCGCCTTTTCCTGTCCCTCCCCCACCTTGGCGCCCGAATAGTCCACGCCATAGGTAATGAGCGGCCAGCCGTAATTGGCGCCCGGCTGCGGCTTATTTAGTTCATCGCCGCCCATCGGGCCATGCTCGACGACAAAGAGCTGCCCATCGGAACGCAGTGCAGCGCCCTGGGGGTTGCGATGCCCCTTACTCCACAATTCGGGCGCCCAGCCCTCGAGCTTTGGATTGTCGTCCGGCACCGCGCCGTCGGGCGTGAT
The DNA here is from genome assembly GCA_018820005.1 of Alphaproteobacteria bacterium. Classification (GTDB taxonomy): domain Bacteria; phylum Pseudomonadota; class Alphaproteobacteria; order Rhizobiales; family Devosiaceae; genus Devosia. The sequence goes on from JAHJOS010000560.1 coordinate 620, forward strand.
GCGCACCACGGCGCCCGCGAGATCAGCCAGATCCTGCGCCCGGTCCTGCTCGCCACGCTCGCCCAGCGTCACGAACAGATTGCCATCCTGCCCCACCACGATGCGCGACCCGAAATGCCGGTTGGTGCCGGTGAACTTGTTCATCCGAAAGATCACCCTCTGGTCTTCCAGCCGGCCGCTGTCGGCGTCCAGTACGAGCTTTGCCGACAGCACCGCCGTACCCGCGCCACCCTCGCCTGGCTCGGAAAAGCTGAGGTAAAGCTGTCCGCTCTCGGCAAAGTCCGGCGCCAGCGCAATATCGAGCAAACCGCCCTGCCCCTGGTGATACACCTCTGGCGTACCCTGGACTGGTGCGCCCACGACACCATCGCGGATCACACGCAACTGTCCGCTGCGCTCGCTCACCAGCATGCCGCCGTCAGGCAGCAGCGCCAGCGACCAGGGATGGCTCAGCCCCTCGACAACGACGCTGGCAGTCAGCTTCCCGGCGCTGCTGTCGATCGTCTGGGCCAGCGCCGGCACGGTGGCCAGCAGGCTGGAAACGAGGGCTGGAAGCACGATGGCGTTGATCTTGTTCATGGTTGGGCCTTTGCAAAATGGGGTCCGAACTTGAAGTCGCGTGTGGACATGACCATGTTGTTTTGCACACTGGCTTGACCAGAACGCGGCAGCCGGGCAACGTGCGGCCACTCTCCCCTACAAATTTATCGTGAAGCGCACGCCGAACGGATTTTGGCTGGGATGAAGTATTGTTGACTGCCGTGCCGATTGGAGGCGACGACCATGGAAAAGATCCCGATGACGGTAAGTGGGCAAAAGGCCCTTGCCGCCGAATATGAGCACCGCACTGCCAGCGAGCGCCGACGTATCGTCGAAGCGATCTCGGAAGCGCGCGCCCATGGCGATCTGTCCGAAAATGCTGAGTATTCCGCCGCCAAGGAACAGCAGAGCCTTAACGAGGGCCGCATCAAGGAGCTCGAGACCATTCTGGCGCTCGCCGATGTCATCGACGTCAGCAAGCTGTCGGGCACTGTGGTCAAGTTCGGCGCCACCGTCACCTATGTCGACGAGGATACCGAAGAGGAAAAGACCTATCAGGTCGTTGGCGATCCCGAGGCCGACGCCTCCGCCGGCCGCATCTCGATCTCCTCGCCTATCGCCCGGGCCATGATTGGCAAGTCCGAAGGCGATTCGTTCGAAGTGGCCGCCCCCGGTGGCGCCCGCAGCTACGAGATCCTCAAGATCCGCTATCTGTAGCCAACTCTGTTGGTCAGCCACACAGATTTAGTGTGACTTTTCTGTCGGTTCCGCACATCGCGTTCGCATTGTGGAATGGTTTGCCTTGAAAGAGCGCTCCATCGGCCCTTAATTAGGTCCGAGGGAGACTCCCAAATTCTGGAGAGCGTTGCGATGCACGCCAAAGTCGTCATCATCGGTTCCGGCCCTGCCGGATACACCGCGGCGATCTATGCCGCGCGGGCGATGCTTGAGCCCCTCATGATCCAGGGCCTGCAGCCCGGCGGCCAGCTGACCATCACCACCGATGTCGAAAA
>JAHJOS010000561.1 GCA_018820005.1 Alphaproteobacteria bacterium
CGACGCTTCCGAGTGCTCAACGTCATCGATGATGTCACGCGCCAATTGGCGTATCCAAAACCGCCAAGGCTCTAATCGCAACCGGATGAAAGTTCGTAAGCGATGTTCTCAGGCCACGGCTTTGAGTTCGCGGTTTGCGGCGTAGGCCCACGGCAACAGGTCGTCGATCTGGCTATTTGAATGGCCGTTGACGATCTTGGTGAGGATGTCTGAGAGATAGGCCAGCGGCTCGACGTCGTTGAGTTTGGCGGTCTCGATCAACGACGCGATGGTTGCCCAGTGTTCGGCCCCGGCGTCGGAACCGGCAAATAGCGCGTTTTTGCGATTGAGGGCAATTGGCCTGATGGATCGCTCGACAGTGTTGGAGTCGATCTCGATCCGGCCATCGTCGATGAAGCGGGTCAAGCCGTCCCAGCGTGATAAGGCATAACGGATTGCTTCGGCGAGCTTTGTCTTCTGGCTGATGTAGCCGAGTTGTTCACGCAGCCAGGGAGCGAGGCTGTCGATGATCGGGCGGCTCGTTTGTTGGCGCGTGGCGCTACGCTCTTCGTTTGTGCGGCCACGTATCTCGTCTTCTATCCTGTAGAGTTCGCCGATGCGTTTGAGCGCCTCGCTGGCAATGGGTGCCGGGCCAGCGGCGGCCAGTTCATAGAAGCGGCGTCGAACGTGAGACCAGCAGAAGGCCAGCGACACGGTGTTCTTTGCTGCAAGCGGGCGATATCCGCTGTAGCCGTCGACCTGCAGGATGCCGACGAAGCCATCGAGATGGGCCATCGGCCGTTCGCCTTTGCGATCCGGCGCATAGACATAGGCGACGCCCGGTGGGTCATCCCCCTGCCACGGCCTGTCATCACGCGCATAGGCCCAAAGCTGGCCGGTCTTGGTCTTGCCGCGTCCCGGGTCGAGCACCGGGGCCGTCGTCTCGTCGGCAAACAGCTTGGACGACGACTTCAAATGATCGAGCAACCGCTGATGGACGGGGCGAAGATGCCAGGCGGCACGACCGACCCAGTCAGCGAGCGTCGAACGGTCGAGGTCGATGCCCTGACGCTTGTAGATTTGCGCCTGGCGATAAAGTGGCAAGTGGTCGGCATATTTGGAGACCAGCACCTGGGCGACGGTAGCCTCGGTCGGAATGCCACCTTCGATCAATCTTGCCGGGGCCGGAGCCTGGACAACGACCTCCTCGCAGGCCCGGCAGGCATACTTTGGGCGGCGCACCACCAGCACGCGGAACTGGGCGGGCACAATGTCGAGCTTCTCGCTGACATCCTCGCCGATCCGATGCAGGTCATTGTGGCAGCACGGGCAGGCATGGTCATCGATATCGACCACGACCTCGAAGCGCGGCAGGTGTTCTGGCAGCGAACCCCGGTTCGTGCGCCGCTTGGCGACCCGCGACTGGCGAAGAGCATTCGACGTCTGCTCTTTCTCTTCCAGACCGGCAGCCTCGACCTGTTCGGCTTCCTCAAGCCCGAGGAGAAGCTGGTCCTCGGGAAGCGTCTCCGCCCGGCGGCCAAACCGGTGGCGTTGCAATTCCTTGATAATCTGACGCAGGCGGGCATTCTCCGCCTCGCGCGAAAGCACCATGGCTTTCAGCGCGTTCAGGTCATCCGGAAGCTCGTCTGCCGTCATCGTCATGGATCGAGAACAGCATATTTTACCGCTCGGATCGAGAGGCTGGACAGCGCTGATTCAATTGGTCGCGGCCGCTATCCAGCCTTTACCGGGATGCGCGTTTCGCTCGGCGCATGCACCCGTTTCCAGTCCAATCCCTCGAACAAAGCCGAGAACTGGGCAGCGGTCAGATGCATCGCGCCGTCCTGCATTCGAGGCCAATGGAACTCGCCATCCTCAAGTCGCTTGGCGACAAGGCACACGCCGCTGCCGTCCCAGAAGATCAGCTTGATCCGGTCCGTTCGCTTGGCGCGGAACACATAGATCGTGCCAGAAAACGGATCAGCACCCATCTCGGCCTTCACCAGTGCCGTCAACCCTTCCGCGCCTTTGCGGAAGTCCACAGGCTTGGTGGCGATCATCACCTTTACCGCACCGGACGGGCCAATCACGATGACGCCTTCAACGCCTGGATGACGGCGGCAATGGTTGCACTGTCCGTGCCAGATGCGATCCTCACGATCGCGCCGCCAATCTCCAGCTCGATTGCCGCAATGGGAGGTGCTTGCCTCGCTATCGTCTTTCGCGGTGGCGGAGGTGGCTCTACCGCATGATCAATGACCGCAGGCACAAACATCGGCGGCACGGCTGCCTCCCTTTGCTCACGCGCCTGCCGCCGCCAAGTGAACAATTGCCCTGGGGATAAACCATGACGCCGCGCAACAGCACTCACCGACATCTCGCCGCTATAGCTCTCGGCGAGGATTTGGTCCTTCTCCTCGTCGCTCCAGTCGCGCCGCCGGCCCGCTCCCGTGAAGACCTCAAACCGTTGCACCGGCACATCCACACTGGTGCTATGCGTAAACCCTGTAATCGTCATATGTCGGAGCCTCGTTCGGCCACAACATCAACAATCGCACGCTGATCCGGAAGGTGGGGTCAAAACGGCGCTTACGGTGAATGGCGTCACCGCGATTTTCGACGAAGGCCAGAGGCGCGGCACCCCGCTTCGCCATTTGGCGGCCATCCTCTCAGAGGCCTATCACGAGACA
>JAHJOS010000562.1 GCA_018820005.1 Alphaproteobacteria bacterium
GAAATGTCTTCACCGGCAGTCATTGGACGCACCATGAACCTTGGTCTGTTCCCGATTTGGACACTCTCTTACGCGGATTAATCGGGCTTGTCAGCCCTGCCCGGATTGACCTTGATCATGTTGCGGCGGGCGGCCCGCGCTAAGCTGAGATGGCTGATCGAAGGAGCAGACAATCATGGCCATTCCCCAAAGCAAAGCCGAACTGCTGACCGCCATCACCGACAATTATGGCAAGTTGGCGGCCGATTTGGCCAGCATTCCAGCCGATCGCGCCAGGGAGGCAACGCTTGAAGGGCACAGCACCGGCACGCAAATGAGCGTGCACGATCTGGCCGCCTATCTGCTGGGCTGGGGAGAGCTGGTGTGCAAATGGCATGCGAAGCGCCTCGCCAATGCGCCGGTGGATTTTCCCGAGACCGGGTTCAAATGGAACGAGCTTGGGCGGCTGGCGCAGAAATTCTACGCCGATTATGCCAGCCTCACCTATCCCGAACTGCTGGGCCGGCTGGAGCGGAACAGAGCCGAGATCGTGGCGTTGATCGATGCCCATAGCGACGCCGAACTCTATGGTGAGCCGTGGTACGAGAAATGGACGCTTGGGCGCATGATCCAGTTCAACACGGCTTCGCCCTATGCCAATGCCCACAGTCGCCTGCGCAAATGGAAGAAGCAGCAGGGCCTTGGCTAGCGGATACAGCCGAAAGGCTCTGGGTGGCACGGCGACGGCAAGCCTTCAAACGGCTGGCGCGGCCCTGTAGCCTCCGGGCAAGGAGAATCATCGCGCCGTGTCCCGCCCCGATAGCCTATCGCCGCTGTTTCGTTCGCTGCACTCGATCAAGGGTGTCGGCGACAAGCTGGCTGCGCTGCTGACCCGATTTTTCGGGGCGCCCGAGGGGCAGGAAGCCATTGCGCTTGACATATTGATGCACATGCCATCGGGCGTGGTGGATCGGCGGCGGCAGGTGGGCATTGCCGAGGCCTATCTCAACCAGATCGTGACTCTGAAGCTGCATGTGGACAGGCACCAGCCACCGCCGCGCGGCAAGGAGCATATTCCCCATCGCGTGTTTGCCCATGACGAGACGGGCGAGGTGCAGCTGGTGTTCTTCCGGGCCCAGGGCGGCTGGGTGGAACGGGCGCTACCGCTGGGCGAAGAGCGCTTTGTGTCGGGCACGATCGGGTTTTTCAACGGCGAAAAGCAGATCACTCATCCCGACTATATCGTGGAGCCGGACAAGTTTGCGACGCTGCCGCTGGTGGAGCCGGTTTATCCACTGACGCAGGGGCTGAGTTCGAAGGCACTGGCCAAGCTGGTGCGGCAGGTGGTGGACAGCGTGCCCGAGCTGCCCGAATGGATTGATGCCGGCACCATGGCGCAGCGGCAATGGCCGAGCTTTGGCGTGGCGATGCGCATGGTGCACCTGCCCGACGCGCCGGGCGAGGCCGAGCTGTGGGCCCCTGCCCGGCAGCGCCTGGCCTATGACGAATATTTCGCCGGCCAGCTGACGTTGCAGCTGATCCGCTCGACCATGGTGGCAGACCGTGGCATCGCGCGGGTTTTTACCGGCGAAATCACAGAACGCGTCACCCAGGCGTTACCGTTTGCGCTGACGGCGGGGCAGATCGCGGCCGTAGAAGAAATCCGCGCCGACCTGGCGTCGCCGGACCGCATGTCGCGCCTGTTGCAGGGCGATGTGGGTGCCGGCAAGACGGTGGTAGCGCTGATGGCCATGGCGGCGATGGCCGAGAGCGGCGCGCAATCGGCGCTGATGGCGCCGACCGAGCTGTTGGCCGCGCAGCATTACAAGACGCTCAAGCCATTGTGTGACCTGGCGGGGATCGGCTGCGAGCTACTGACCGGCAAGATGCCGGCGGCGGAGCGGCGGGCCAGGCTGGCGGGGATCGCCAGCGGGGCGACCACCATTGTGGTGGGCACGCATGCGCTGTTCCAGTCCGGCGTCGAGTTTCACAATCTGGGCCTGACGGTGGTGGACGAGCAGCACCGCTTCGGCGTGCACCAGCGGCTAGCGCTGTCGGACAAGGGCAAGCACACTGATTTGCTGGTGATGACGGCGACGCCCATTCCGCGCACGCTGGTGCTGACCCATTTCGGCGACATGGACGTGAGCATTCTGCGCGAAAAGCCAAAGGGGCGGCAGCCGATCGACACCGCCGTGCTGTCGATCGAGGAATATGGGCGCGTGGTGGGCCGGTTGCAGGCGCGGCTGTCCGATGGCGCGCAGGCGTTCTGGGTGTGACCGCTGGTGGAGGAAAGCGAGCATCTCGACGTTATGGCCGCCGAGGACCGGCACGCCGAGCTGGCCAAGGTGTTCGGCGACCAGGTTGCGCTGGTGCATGGGCGGATGAGCGCGGCGGCCAAGCAGGACGTGATGACCCGCTTTGCAGCCAATGAAATCAAGCTGCTGGTGGCGACAACGGTGATCGAAGTGGGCGTGGACGTGCCCAATGCCTCGATCATGATTATCGAGCATGCCGAGCGCTTTGGCCTGGCCCAATTGCACCAGTTGCGCGGGCGGGTGGGCCGCGGCTCGACCCGCTCATCGTGCCTGCTGCTCTACAAGGGCAATCTGAGCCAGACGGCGCAGGCGCGGCTCGACACCATCAAATCCACCGAGGATGGCTTTGAGATCGCCGAGCGCGACCTGGAGCTGCGCGGACAGGGTGACGTGCTGGGCACGCGGCAATCGGGCATGCCGGGCTATCGCCTCGCCGTGCCGGACGTGCACCGGCATCTGCTCGACTTCGCCCACGATGACGCCAAGGCGCTGCTGACGGGTAACCCCGGCTTGACTGGTGAGGACGGCGAAGCGGCGCGCACGGCGCTCTATCTGTTCCGCAAGGATCTGGCGATTCCGCTGATTCGGGCAGGGTGAGTGGATTGGGGATGGCGGCTGGGATGGGGCCGGCTGCTGTCAGGCAGCTATGCGCCCCATTCCGGCCGTTCAGCGCTCTCCGACCAAATCCCAAAAGCCGACATGCCCATCGGCGAGGGGGGACGGCCAATCTGGGGTGGGAAGGGGACAGGCAGCTCTTCGGCTCGATCGGCCGGAAACCGGACGAAGCTGGGCATAACGCAAATCAGAACGTGTTTATGGAATAGCTGGCTCGGCAGTAATCATTGTTGGTCAAAATGAGTAGACTAACCATTGTGGGGTTGAACCAACCCGGCGCGGCGCGCTGAATGCTCCAATACGTGCTTTCCGGAGGCACTCCCAAAAGGGGCGCTGCTAAACCCGTCTTGATATTCCCCGGATTAGTGCGGTGCATCTCGTCCAGAAGTTCTGCATTCACAAGCGGACAAATATCATCGGTGACGTCTCGATCGACCGTGGCCTTTAGCTCAATCCTGTTCTCGTATCTCTCAGCCATGTAGTGCAGAAGCGTGTCGTAAAGAGCTGGAGCGGCATTGCCCGTCGTGGGTAGCAACAATGTACCGGCAAGAACGGTGATGAGCTTTAGCATTTAGTATCTCTCTGCCGTCTTGATAGATGTGTCCTACGGCCCGAGCGAAAAAGCAAAATCCTTTCGTTGAAATGCTGAACGGCTGCTTCTAGGGCTTAGGATCTAGGGCTCGAATGTCCAAAACGGGGTCGAAAGCAGTCGCAAGGCTGCTAAAATCTCGAC
>JAHJOS010000563.1 GCA_018820005.1 Alphaproteobacteria bacterium
AGATCAAGGCGCAGATCGAGGAAACCACCTCGGACTACGACAAGGAAAAGCTGCAGGAACGTCTGGCCAAGCTGGCTGGCGGCGTTGCCGTGATCCGCGTTGGCGGCTCGACCGAAGTGGAAGTCAAGGAGCGCAAGGATCGCGTCGACGACGCGCTGAACGCGACCCGCGCTGCCGTTGAAGAAGGCATCGTCCCCGGCGGCGGCGTGGCTCTGCTGCGCGCTTCCAACGCCCTCAAGGTCAAGGGCGCCAATGCCGATCAGGAAGCTGGCATTGCCATCGTCCGTCGCGCCCTGCAGGAGCCAGTACGCTGCATCGCCAACAACGCCGGTGCCGAAGGCTCGGTCGTGGTCGGCAAGATCCTCGAGAACAGCTCGGCGACCTTTGGCTATAACGCCGCTACCGGCGAATATGGCGATCTGGTTGCTCTGGGCGTGATCGACCCGGTCAAGGTAGTGCGTCATGCGCTGCAGGACGCCGCTTCGGTTGCCTCGCTGCTGATCACCACTGAAGCCCTGATCGTTGAGGCCCCCAAGAAGGACGCAGGTCCTTCCATGCAGGGCGGCGGCGGCATGGGCGGCATGGGCGGTATGGACTTCTAAGAAGTCCAACCACTACTACAGTTCTGGAGTTCGTTTCTTCCCAGTCACGGACTTCACAAGAAAGGCGCGGTGGCAACACCGCGCCTTTTTGCTGTCTATCGGCGAAACGAACCAATCTTGCCGGAAGATTAATTCTCATCCACCTCAAGGCGAGACGGGGCTTTGTTAATCTTGGATTAACCATGATCACTGCTGAGTAAACGGGACCGGAAGGCGCCGGTCGCCACCGACAAGGAGTGCCATGTCGACAACCAGCAGTGTTGGTGCGCAGTCGGCTTCACAGCTGTTCCGCACGCCCTTTCGTCCCCCCAGCTTTGGAAGCCTCGACAGCAATAGCGACAGCGGCCTGACGCTGGACGAATTGATGCAGAGTGCGCCCAAGGGCGCGTCGGACACCCAGTCTGCCAGCCGGGCACAGGCCCTGTTCTCGGCCATGGACAAGGATAGCGACGGCAGCGTTACCAGTGCCGAAAAGGACGCCTTCGACAAGCAGATGGCCGACCGGATGCAGGGCATGGCCTTCATGACCCAGCAGATGGCAGCCCCCAGCAATGCCGACATCTTCAAAGAAACCGACAGCAATGGCGATGGTTCGGTTTCGCTTGCCGAACTTGGTGATGACGCGGGCGCCGATGCCATTGGCAGTGAGGGTCTGAAGAAGCTGTTCGACCTGCTCGACAGCAATGGCGACGGCGCCATCACAGAGACAGAGAGTTCGAGCTTTCTTGATGCGGTCCGGAGCGCTCTGCAGGATGCTAGTGGCAACACCGAGCATGCTCACGCGGGCGGCCCGCCGCCGGGTGGTCCTCCCCCTGGCGGACCACCGCCCTCAGCCAGCAACGACGGCGATGCGGATGACCAAAGCACGGCCACATCGAGTCTGCTGGCAACGGCCAAATCGGCCTATGGCAACAGCGCCCACAAGACCCTGCTTGAGCAACTGGCTTCGATATTCGAAACTGCTGCATAGGCCCAATGGGGGCATTTGTGCCCCCATCCTTTGCGACCCGATCAGCGGATTTTCCGTGTCTGGTTCGCGCGCGAGGCGCTAGCCTTCCGAAAACCCGCGAGGATCGATTCGATGAAGCCCACCAGACGCAGCGGCAGCGCACTTGACCAGGCGGAGGCCGCGTTCAAGGCCGTCACCAGCAAACCTGTCGAAGCCGTAGCCAAACCGAGAACGCCCCCAGAGGGCAAGGAAATGGTGACGCTGCGTCTCGACCGGGCAGTGCTGGACCATTTCCAGGACGACGGCCCGGGCTGGCAGGATCGCATCAATGCTGCGCTGCGGTCCGCTGCAGGGCTCGACGCCGGCTGACAGGGCCGTGTCGCTCAGCCAAACAGCAAGATGCGGACAGCCAGGGCGATCGACACCACGACAACCAGCGGCTTGATGACACGCGCGCCAAACCGGATACCGGTGCGGGCGCCGAGATAGCCACCCAGGATCTGTCCAGCGGCCATGGCAATGCCTGCCGGCCATACGACGTCGCCCGATACAATGAATAATGTAAGGGCGGCCAGGTTGGACACCAGGTTGAGCACCTTGGTGTTGCCTGAGGCCCGTGTGAGCCCCAGCCCAAACAGCATGACGAACCCGATCGCAAAGAACGACCCTGTGCCGGGCCCAAAAATGCCATCGTAAAAGCCGAGCACGAAGCCGAGTACCGGCACACCGTAACGGAACTCCAGCCGGGCCGTCTTGTCGACGTCGGAGAGGTTTGGCGCAAACAGGAAGTAAAGCGCGATCCCGATCAGCGCGACAGGTACGGCGATATCAAGCAGGCTGACATCGAGCTGCTTGACGACCGACGCCCCGATCAAACTGCCTGCGAATGTGAGGATGACCGCTGGCACCAGGCTGCGGAGCGAGACATAGCCGCGCCGCCAGAAGGTCAGCGCTGCCATGGCGGTGCCAATGGACCCCTGGAGCTTGTTGGTGGCCAGTGCGGCTACAGGGGGAAGGCCGGCCGATAACAGCGCTGGCAAAGCGATCATGCCGCCGCCGCCGGCAATGGCGTCGACAAAGCCAGCCAGCATGCCGGCGCCCGCAAGCGCCAACAAAACCATAGGATCAAGCATTCTGGATCAGTTCCTGTCGGCCATACGGCGGCGCTGCAGATGGTCATC
>JAHJOS010000071.1 GCA_018820005.1 Alphaproteobacteria bacterium
CAGCGCATCATCGACCGGCTGCTGGAGCTGAGCAAGCTTGAGCAACGCCACCATGCCGATGCGCCCGTGCCCGTGGCGCTGCAGGACTGCGCGCGCGCCGCCGTGGCCCACACGCAGGGGCGCGCAGGCCAGCGCGTCGAACAGCGGCCATTGCGCCATCAGCACATCATCGAAATTGATCTCCGCAAGGGCCGCGACCAGCCGGGGATCATAGAGCGGACGCGGGCGGCCGCGCTTGTCGATGAAATGGCTGCGCCCGATCAGCAGGTCGAGCCGCTCGTCGGGCAGGCCCGGATAGTCGCCGGCCAGCATGCGGCGGAAGCCGGCGCGCACGGTCTTTTCGCCGCGCAGGCTCTCCACATGCGCCAGATTATTGCGCAGGCGCACGATGCCGCGCGAATCCGATACCGGCCCGGCATCGACCAGCACCGCACCAGCCAGCAGCAGGGGATGATCGGCAGCCAGCGCCATGGCGACCTGGCCCCCCTGGCCTTGCCCCAGGACCACCGCCTGGCCAATGCCCAGTGCGGCCATGACCGAGGCAACGTCGCGCGCGTCGGCCAGTGAGCCATAATCGTCAGGCCTGGCGCGATCTGTCGCGCGGCCGCGGCCGGGCAGATCGAGCAGCACCACCGGCCAGTCGGACAGGCCCAGCCGATTGAAATGGCCGGCAAAGCCCGTGAAGTCGCTCATGTTGCGCTGGTAGCCGGGCAGGCACAGCACTGGCACCCGGGCGGATGAAAGCGTGCCACTGACATGGACAGCGGCCGCAAGGCCGGCGGCGAGCGTCACATGCTGGACGGGCAGGCCGGCAAAGGCGGCATGGTCAGGCGGGACAGTTCTGGATCGGGCCATGGAGCGACGCCTTTCGTTGTGCCCATCTAGCGGTACCGGCCCGCGCGTCTCAACCCCCATTTGGCGATCAAAGCGGGGCAGGGGGCGCCAGTGTGTGCCAAAGGCTCCAGCAGCGGGCAAATCAACAAGGCGTTGTGAAGCGGCGTGATAAAAACTATGGTGCACGGCGTAAAAACGGCGCTATGACCGTGTCTTGTTCATCGCCCGGCCCGGTGCCGGCGACCAATCCAAGGATATGACGACAAATGCTGCGAGGATCGATAACGGCACTCATCACTCCCATGCGCAATGGGTTGGTCGATGAGAAAGCCTTCGCCAGCTTTGTTGATTGGCAGATCAGCCAGGGCACCCACGGTGTGGTGCCTGTCGGCACGACCGGCGAGAGCCCGACCGTCAGCCATGACGAGCATCGCCGTGTGGTCGAAATCGCTATCGAAGTCGCCAACAAGCGCGTGCCCGTGGTGGCCGGTGCAGGCTCCAATTCGACGGCCGAAGCCGTGTCGCTGGCGCGCTTTGCCGAAGATACCGGCGCCGACGCCGTGCTCTCGGTCGTGCCCTATTACAACAAGCCCAATCAGGAAGGCCTGTTCCAGCATTTCTCGGCTGTGGCCGGCGCCGTGGGCATTCCGGTTATTCTCTATAGCGTGCCGGGCCGCACCATTGTCGATTTGAGCGTTGATACCATCGCCCGCCTGCACGAGGCCCACGCCAATATCATCGGCGTCAAGGATGCCACGGGCAATCTCGAGCGCGCCAGCATGCAGCGCAACAAGCTGGGCCGCGATTTCATCCTGCTCTCGGGCGATGACAGCACCGCACTGGGCTTTAATGCCCATGGCGGCAGTGGCTGTATTTCGGTCACCGCCAATGTGGCGCCGCGCCTCTGCTCGCAGATGCAGGAGCTTTCGCTGGCCGGCGATTTCAAGGGCGCGCTGGAAATCAACGACAAGCTTGTGCTGCTGCACAAGGACCTGTTCATGGAGCCCAATCCGGCGCCGGCCAAGTATGTCGCCAATCGCCTGAACCTGTGCGCCAATGAGATGCGCCTGCCGCTGGTGCCCATCAGCAAGGCCACCCAGGACGCCATGGACATTGCAATGGCGCAGGCAGGTCTTATCTAAGCGTTATGGCCCCAAAGAACGACAAAGCGAAAAACGGTGTGATCAGCCACGGTCTCGTGGCTGAAAACCGCCGTTCGCGCTATGACTATGAAATCGGTGAAACCCTCGAAGCCGGCATTGTGCTGACCGGCACCGAGGTCAAGTCCTTGCGCCTGGGCAAGGCGCAGATCACCGAATCCTACGCCTCGCCGGAAAAGGGCGAGCTGTGGCTGATCAACGCCCATATCCCCGAATATCTGCAGGCCAATCGCTTCAACCACGAAGAAAAGCGCCCGCGCAAGCTGCTGGTGTCGCGCAAGCAGCTGGCCCATCTCGACCAGGAAGTCTCCCGCGCCGGCAATACCATCGTGCCGCTCAAGCTGTTCTTCAACGACCAGGGCTTTGCCAAGGTGCTGATCGGCGTGGGCAAGGGCAAGAAGAACTATGACAAGCGCGAAACCGAGCGCAATCGCGACTGGAACCGCGACAAGTCCCGCATCATGAAAGAGGGCGGTCGGGGTTAGTCCTCGTCCGCCGTGACAGCGACAGGCGTGGCCACGGGGCGAGTGCTCGGTGGCCGACCCACTGCCTTGGCCAGATCGGCGACATCGAGGAAGAAGTCGGCCTGCCGACGCAGGTCGTCAGAGATCATGGGCGTCGATGTCGTCATGGTCGATACCACGGTCACCCGCTTGCCCAGACGCTGCAGCGCCGCCACCATGGCGGTGAAGTCACCATCACCTGAGAACAACACCATGTGGTCGTAATAGGGGGCCAGCTCAAGCGCATCCACGCAGAGCTCGATATCCATATTGCCCTTGATCTTGCGGCGGCCGGTGGAGTCGGTGAACTCCTTGGCCGGCTTGGTCAC
>JAHJOS010000564.1 GCA_018820005.1 Alphaproteobacteria bacterium
CGGCCAGCTGCTGGTTGAGCAGGGTTACCTGTGCATTGGCCTCGTCAGATAGCTCCTTGGTCGCCAGCAGGTCTCCCTGAAGGCCCGCAATGGTCTCGTCCTTGCCGTCGATACCCGCGCCGATGCCGGCGAGCTGGCTGGTCAGGCCTGCGTTCTCGCTCTGCGCACTGCTGAGCGTGGCGGTCAGATTGGCGATCTGGCTGGTCAGATCGTCCGAATTGGCGCGTTCGAGCTGCAACAGGTCGGTCAGTTCGGCAATCTGGCTATTGAGGCGCGCCAGCGCGCTATCGCGACCCTGAATTTCCTGGCCAAGGAAGAACTGCGTCAGCATGAACAGGCTGAGCATAAAGATGATGACGAGCAGCAGGCTCGAGAGGGCATCGACGAAGCCGGGCCAGTAGTTGGCCTCGATGCGCCGACGGGAACGGGCTCCCGGCATGGGTCTAGGTCCGCCGCTCGTTGTCGCCTTGCGAAAGCACGGCGTCGATCAGTTCGCGCAGCTTGCGATTGGTTTCGCCCTGTTCGTCGATGTGCTTGCGCAAATCATCCTGTTCGGTGCGGATATGTTTGACCAGGCCGTCGATACCGCGGGCCAGTTCGGCCATGGCGCGAATGGCGTTCTGGCTGGAATTCTGGTTCTGCATGGAATCGCCGAGCTTGTCGAACATGGCTTGCATGTCGGGCCCGCCAGCATTGGCCTGCATGGCGCTGACGGGATGATCGAGCTCGGTCATGGAGGTCATCCAGTCTTCGAGATCGGTGTAAAAAGCGTTCTGGGCCTGGCTGGTCTGCAGATCCAGAAACCCCAGTACCAGCGATCCGGCCAGGCCGAACAGGGACGAAGAAAATGCGGTGCCCATGCCGGCCAGTGGCGCGGTGAGGCCTTCCTTGAGGTTGGAAAACAACGCTGCGGAGTCGCCCGCGGTCACATCGAGCTGATTGATGACGCCTGCAACGGAGGTCACGGTTTGCAGCAGGCCATAGAAGGTGCCCATCAGACCCAGGAAGACCAGCAGGCCCGTCAGATAGCGCGAGGTGTCCTTGGCCTCGTCAAGGCGGTTGCCGACGCTGTCGAGGATGGAGCGCATGGACGAGGGCGTGATGACCGCCTCGCCGATGCGTTCGCGCAGAATGCCGGCGACCGGTGCCAGCAGGATCGGTGCCCGCACATTGGTAGTGGTGCCGTCCTGCAGCGAATTGACCCATTTAACTTCGGGGAACAGACGGACAACCTGCCGAATGCTGAGAAAGATACCCACGCCCAGCGCAAAGAAAATCATCGCGTTGATAAAGGGATTGGCCCAGAAAAACTGCACCACCGTGGTGAACAGGATAGCGCCAACCAGCACTACCAACACGAGGAATATCAGGATCTTGATCAGATAAACGGTGGGACTGGCGAGGTGGTAGGGATCGTAGCCTTGCGTCATCTTTGCCTGAACCTTGCCCCAAACGCACAAATCACCTGCTCAGAGTAGTCAGACCGGCAGCAGGGGGCAATGCCAAAGGTTAACGGCTCCTGAAGCGGTGATAGATGGTGCTATCCAAATCTTCGCGCGCGGTGTGCATTGCAGACGCAAAAACGCCCGCGTGGCGGCCGCTGAGCGGGAGCGCGCTGCAATTGAGACGAGGTTTTCAGCTAGGGCTGAGCTGACACAATGGGCCAGGCGCCTGTGCTGGAGCTACGGGCGCCTGCGGCGTTGACCCCGTCTGGTCTCGTCTCGAGCCGACCCTACTGGATCGGCTTGAGTTCCTTGAGCAGCGCGGCCTGCAGCGTTTCGTTGCCGGCAACGATCTGACCATTCCAGACCGAGCCGGTGGTGCCCGCGAAATCGGAGACGAAGCCGCCGGCTTCCTTGACCATCAGCAGGCCAGGCGCGACATCCCAGGGAGACAGGCCTGCTTCCCAGAGGGCGTCGTAACGGCCACCGGCCAGCCAGGCCATATCAACCGAGATCGAGCCCGAACGGCGGATGCCCGCAACGGCCGGGTTGATATGGGCGAGCTGACGCAGCTGCAGGCTGTCATTGGCGGTGCCCTGGGTCTTGATGCCGGTGCAGACGACAGCGTCGGCGAGGCTGCGGCGACCGGCAACGCGCAGGCGCTTGCGATCGTTCAGCCAGGTACCACCACCCTTTTCGGCGGTGTAGAGTTCGTCGAGCACGGGATTGTAGATCACCG
>JAHJOS010000565.1 GCA_018820005.1 Alphaproteobacteria bacterium
GCTGGAAGGCCATCTCATCGGCACGCTTGAAGGCTTCCGCTTCTCCCTGGCCCGCAACGATGGCGACGCTGACAGCAAGAGCCTGCGGGCGGCGGCTGATCATGTGGTCTCCCCCGAGATCCATCATCGGGCCGAACGGCTCGCGGGTGCGCCCAATGAGGAATTCGTGCTGGCCACCGATGGTCGCCTGCGCTGGAAGGGTGATCTGGTTGCCGAATTGCTCGAGGGCGAGACGCTCTATCGTCCCCGCATCCTGATCCTGGCCGATGAAACCCTCACCGGCCCCGATCTCGAACGCGTGCAGGATCGCCTCAATCTCTGGCTGCGCCACCACGTCAATACCGTGCTCGAAGCGGTCATGTCGCTCGAAGCACCGGCCGATCTCGAAGGCGCCGCCCGCGGCATTGGCTATCAGCTGTTTGAAAACCTCGGCCTGATCCCGCGCACCCAGGTCGCCGACGAGGTCAAGAACCTCGATCAGGACGTGCGCGGCCGCATGCGCAAGCTGGGCATCAAGTTTGGTGCCTACCACATCTATCTGCCGCTTTCGCTCAAGCCGGCCCCGCGTGAACTCGCGCTCGTGCTGTTTGCGCTCAAGCATGGTGGCGTGCGCCAGCCCGGCGTCACCGATATCCCCCACATCGTACTCTCGGGCCGCACCAGCTTCGTGGTCGATCCTGAAGTCGATACCCGCCTCTATGAAGTCGCTGGCTTCAAGGTGGCCGGCAAGCGCGCCGTACGCGTCGATATCCTTGAGCGCCTGGCCGACATCATCCGCCCGCTGATCGCGCTCGATCCGACCCGTCACCAGGGCGATCTGCCTGCTGGCGCCGCCGAAGGCAATGGCTTCCGCGTCACCGTGGAAATGACCTCGCTGCTGGGCTGCTCGGGCGAAGACTTCGCCTCGATTCTCAATTCGCTGGGCTATCGCGTCAAACGCATCCCCAAGGTCGCGGCACCCGCGCCGGCGACCCCGGCTGAAGCCAGCCCCGAGGCACCCGCGCTCGAAGAAACCCTCAGCGAAAACCCCTCGGCAACCGATGCCGTAGCCGAGGCGCCGGTCGAGGCCATTGCCGAACTGCCGACCCCGGCCATGGAATCTTCCATTCCCGCGACCACCATTATCGAGGCCGCGCCCGAAACGCCTGAGACCACGCCGGCTGAATCCACCGAACCCGCCGAACCCGCCGAACCCGAGTTCGACGAAATCTGGTCCCCCGCCGGCAAGCGTGCCGAAGGCAAGCGCCACGAAGGCCGTCGTCGTCCCGAGGGCGAGGCCCGCCAGCGCAGCCATGCCCCCGCGCCCGCCAAGCGTCGCCCCGAGGGTGAAGTGCAGGACCTCACTAAGGCCCAGCATCTCAACCCCAAGCCCAAGTTCGAAGGCCGCGGTCGCAATGACAATCGTCGTCCCGACGATCAGAAGGGTGAGCGCGCCAAGTTCGAACGCCCGCGCAACGACAAGGTGGAGCGTCCCCGCGAGGAGAAGCGCGAAAAGACCTTCGATCCCGATAGCCCCTTTGCCAAGCTTGCGGCCCTGCGTGACCGCAAGGCCGAATAGGCCTTGGCTTCTCCTGCCGATCCCGCTGTCCACCCCGCGCCTCCAGCGCCGGGTGGACGCAAGGAACGGCTCGACAAATTCCTGTTCTATGCCCGGGCGCTGAAGTCGCGCACCCTGGCGCAAAAATTCATCGAATCCGGCGGCGTTCGCGTCAATGCCGAGCGCACCGATCGCAGCGACCTCAAGATCGGCGCCGGCGATGTGCTGACCATGACCCTGCACAATCGCATTCTGGTCTGGCGCATCCTTGATCCCGGCACGCGGCGCGGCCCGGCGCCTGAGGCCCAGGGCCTTTATCAGGATCTCTCCCCTCCACCCCTGCCCAAGGCTGACCAATCGCCCTATGAGGCCGCCATTGCCCCGCGCGACGATGGCGCCGGCCGCCCCACCAAAAAGCAACGGCGCGACACCGATCGCCTGCGTCCCAACCAGGACAACGACTGAGCAGCGGGCCTCCGGGTACCGGCTTGCCGCTCCCCCCGCTGCTGCAGGTCAGATATGCCGCTCTCGGGCCCATCTGCGCCAATCCCTGCCCCCGCCGAGCCTTGCAGCGCCCTCAGAAAAAGTTTAGCAACGAACCCGTTGAGACCAGCCTTGTTGCGCGTGGCTTTTTGCGCCGGGCTCCTGATCGGGATTGCCGCCTAGATGACCTATATCGTCACCGACAATTGCATCGCCTGCAAATACACCGACTGCGTCGAAGTCTGTCCTGTGGACTGCTTCTATGAAGGCGAAAACATGCTGGTGATCCATCCGGACGAATGCATCGACTGCGGCGTCTGCGAACCCGAATGCCCCGCCGAGGCCATCAAGCCCGATACCGAAAGCGGGCTCGATCACTGGCTGCAGATCAACACCAAGTTTGCTTCCGTATGGCCCAATCTGACCGAGCGGCGCGATCCGCTCGATGGCGCCAAGGAAAAGGACGGCGAGACCGGCAAATTCGAGAAGTATTTCTCCGAAGAGCCCGGCGAAGGCGACTGAC
>JAHJOS010000566.1 GCA_018820005.1 Alphaproteobacteria bacterium
CCTGCAGGTCAATGGCGGCGGCGGGGTGCTGTTCAACAACGACCCTTCAGTGGCCGGCATTGCCACCATCTGCGCCGCGCATGCCCAGTTCGGCACCACGGCGCTGCTGCCCACGCTGATCACCGACACCGTGCCGGTCAATGTGGCTGCTATTGCTGCGGGCAAGGCGGCGGCCGAACAGCGGGTACCGGGCTTCCTGGGCCTGCATCTGGAAGGCCCGCATCTCTCGCTGGCCCGCAAGGGCACCCATGATCCCGCGCTGATCCGGCCGATGGATGCCGACGATTGCGCCCGGCTGATCGAGGCACGCGCCGAGTTGCCCAATCTCTTGGTCACCGTCGCCGCCGAAACGGTCGACCCGGCCCTGATCGCCGCCCTCCACGCGGCGGGTATCGTGGTCAGCATCGGCCATTCGGACGCCAGCTTCGCTGCAGCCAGCGCCGCCTTCGATGCCGGTGCGTCTATGGCCACCCATCTGTTCAACGCCATGAGCCAGCTGGGCAACCGCGAGCCGGGTGTGGTTGGCGCCGTGCTGGCTGCCCCACAAGTCTACGCCGGGCTGATCGCCGATGGCATTCACGTGCATCCGGCAGCAATCACCGCTGCGCTGCGCGCCAAGGCCGCCGGCGAACATATTTTCCTCGTCACCGATGCCATGTCGCAAACGGGCACGGCACTGACCACGCTGACCCTGAATGGTCGCACCATCACCCGGGCCGATGGCGCCCTGCGCCTGTCCGACGGCACCCTGGCCGGCGCCGATCTCGACATGATCGATGCGGTCAGGTTCATGCACGCCCGCATCGGCCTCCCCCTCGAGGAAGCGCTGCGCATGGCCGCGCTCTATCCGGCCAGGGCCATGGGCATTGAAGAGACGCACGGCCATCTGGCGCCGGGCGCGCTGGCCAATTTCGTGCATCTGGGTGAAACGCTTGACGTGCAGGCGACCTGGATCAACGGCGTGGCGGTCTACCGGGCCTAGCCGCGCCCGACATAGGGCATGTTGGTCGCCATCACGGTCATGAACTGGACATTGGCGCTCAGCGGCAGGCCGGACATATAGACCAGCGCATCGACGACATGACTGACATCAAAGGTCGGCTCGGGCATCATGCTGCCATTGGCCTGCAGTGATCCGGCATTCATCTGGCTGGTCATGTCGGTGGCCGCATTGCCGATGTCGATCTGGCCACAGGCGATGGAGAAGGCGCGTCCATCAAGCGAAATCGCCTTGGTCAAACCCGTGATGGCATGCTTGGAGGCGGTATAGGATGCTGCCTCGGGCCGCGGCACGTGCGCTGAGATCGATCCATTGTTGATGATCCGGCCGCCTTGGGGCGATTGATCGCGCATGATGCGGAAAGCCTCGCGCGCCACATAGAAGGCGCCGTTGAGATTGGTGTTGATCATCTCCTGCCACACCCCGACGTCGAGATCGCCGAAATTGCTGGCCGGGGCAAAGCGCCCTGCATTGTTGAACACCACATCCACCCGGCCATAGCGCGCCATGACCCCGGCGAAGAAATCGGCCACCGATTGAGGATTGGTCACATCGCAGGCTGCGGCATGGCCACCGGTCTGGCGCGCCACCTCGGCAACCGGCTCGATGCGGCGTCCGCAGACGGCCAGACGGTAGCCCGCAGCGGCCAGCCCGAGCGCTGCGGCCTTGCCGATGCCCGATCCGCCCCCTGTCACCACAGCAATTTTGTCATTCATCCCGCGATTCCTTCCCGTGTTCTGCCGACACGCCTACGTCACATGTCCATCTCAATGTCTGCACAATGCTGACACGGTCTTTACAGCACTGTCGCCAGTCTTGATTGCCCGCAAAACGGACTTCCCGCCAGTCTCACCGCCGCAAACCCCCGGAAATCGGGCAAAATTAACGCTTCCTTCAGGCAGATTAACAGGTGGTTTCAAACTGTGTGCTGAATCTGCAACATACGGTTGGCAACCATATTGCCGACAAGACAAAACGGCTTTTGCGCGATTGCGTCCTTTTCCCCCATGCGTAGAGTGGGTCTTGCGAATCCATGCATGGGATCGTTTGTCGGTCGCAACGCGACGGCAACACACTGCACCACGAATAGTGTGGTCGCGTTACGACAAACCGCCGGTCCGCCGGCACCAAGAATGACTGACTTTGGAGGTCAACTAATGAAACTCAAGAGCCTTATCCTCGGTTCTGTCGCTGCTGCCGGTCTCTCGACTGCTGGCTTTGCTGCCGATCTCGGCGTCCTCACCTCGCTGGACGTCTGCGACGAGCTGGGCCTGTCTGGCCTGACCATTTCGTCCGACACCAACTGCCTGCAGATCTCGGGTTCGGTTTCCTACGAAATGAACTTCGGCAACTTCAATGGCAAGACCGTCATTGCTTCGCTGCCGACCCCCGGCCTGGTTATCAAGGACATCGACGCTCCTGATACCGTTGCTGGCAATTCCAATGACTGGAATTCCAAGGTTGAGTCCTGGCTGAAGTTCGTTGGCACTGCATCGAGCGACTTCGGTCCTGCTCGTGCCGTGATCAAGATCAAGAACGAAAACAAGTCGGTGTTCACCAACGGCGTGCTCGGCGCTGCTGGCGACCAGAAGGACAACAAGTTCTTCATGGACGAAGCTTACGTTCAGGTTGGCGATGCGACCGTTCTTTCCGCTGGTAAGAAGGGCTCGATCTTCAACAAGGGCGACGACGAGGCATTCGGTTTCCTCGGCCTGTTCGCTTCTTCCAAGGAAGACAAGGGCGTCATCGGTTCGGACGAATACTACAAGGCCTTCACCGCAACCGGCGGCCATGTCATTCAGCTCGAATCCAGCTTCGGCAACGGCGTTGTTGGCAAGATCGGTCTGGAATCGATCGACAAGGCCGGCACCCTGGTCGGCGTGATCGACTACGCTGGTGACACTGTCACTGCACACATCAGCGCTGCTGCTGGTGGCCTGCTCGACGGTATCGCTTCTGCCGCTGACACCTATGCTATCCACGCTGGCTTCACCGGCACCTTCGACGCGTTCAAGGTCCGTGCAGCTCTCGCAGCCGGTGGCTCGACGCTCGCTGGCGACCAGACCAGCTACCTCAACGGCCTGGCTACCGCTCAGGGCACGTTCGACATGTTCACGATCGCAGCTTCGGCTGAAGTCCTGAGCACCACGACTGCTGCTGGCGTCCGTTCGACCGGTTATGGCTTCGGCGGTTCCGTCGGCGCAACCGTGTCCGAAGGCGTGTCGGTCAACCTCGGTGGTCGTTACTTCGGTCAGGACGTTTCGGGTTCGGGCGCTGGCTACCAGGTCGCCGCTCAGCTCGTTGCTGCTCTCTCCGAGTCGATCACTGTCACCGGCGAAGTCGGCATCTACGGCAAGACCGAACGCACGATCGCTGTTGTGGCTCCTGCCATGTCCGACGTGTACGGCAGCGCAACCCTGGCCTGGAACCCCAAGGGTGGTTTCACCTCTTCGGTTGGTGCCACTGTCCAGCAGAACGGTGCCTACAAGGTTACCTTCAAGGCTGCCAAGGCTTTCCAGTAATCCTCGGATTGCAGTTTGCTTCGGAAAGGCCCGGCTCACGCCGGGCCTTTCTGCTTTAAGGGGCGGCGTTCCGCTGTCGTGCTGAGATTTTCCGGCTCCAGGCAACTAGAGTCTTTGCTGTTTGTGCCAGGACGCCAGCGCCGCCACGTCTTCCCAGCCCCCTGATTCGGCGCCAATCGGACTCGGTGGCGGGCCATGGCGCGTATCGCTCGGGAAAATGTGTTTGAGAACAGATCGTTAG
>JAHJOS010000567.1 GCA_018820005.1 Alphaproteobacteria bacterium
CATGGCCGATTTCGCGACGACCCGGGGAACCCATGCGACCAGCTTCACCAACCGAATATGGAGGGAAGTTGTAGTGCAGCAGGAAGTTCTGCTTGTAGGTGCCTTCGAGGCTATCGATGTACTGCTCGTCATCGCCCGTGCCCAGCGTGGCAACAACCAGCGCCTGGGTTTCGCCACGGGTGAAGATGGCCGAACCATGGGTACGCGGCAGCACGCCCACTTCCGACACGATCGGACGCACGGTCTTGAGGTCGCGACCATCAATACGCAGACCGGTGTCGAGCACGTTCCAGCGCACGACCTTGGCCTGCAGGTGCTTGAACACCGCGCCAACGTCTTCGGCCGAGATTTCGCCGGCTTCGACGCGGGCTGCGAAATGCGCCTTGGCGATGACCTTGACGGCATCGACGGCAGCGTAGCGCTCTTCCTTCTTGGTCAGCTTGTAGGCCGAACGCAGGTCAGCTTCGATAACGCCGAGCATTTCGGTTTCAATAGCCGAGAAATCTTCCGGCTCGAAATCACGGGCATCCTTGGCAGCCAGCTCGGCCAGCTTGATGATCGCCTGGATCACCTTGCGGCTTTCGGCGTGGCCGAACATCACGGCGCCGAGCATGACGTCTTCGCTCAGTTCCTTGGCTTCCGATTCCACCATCAGCACGGCGTCTTCGGTACCGGCCATGACCAGGTCGAGCTTGGATTCGCTGCGACGGTCGACAGGCAGGTTCAGCACATACTGGCCATCGACATAGCCAACGCGCGCTGCGCCGATCGGGCCCATGAAGGGAACGCCCGAGATGGTCAGGGCAGCCGAAGCAGCGACCATCGCCAGCACGTCAGGATTGTTTTCCATGTCGTGCTGCAGCACGGTGATGACGACCTGCGTCTCGTGCTTGTACCCATCGGGGAAAAGCGGACGGATGGGACGGTCGATCAGGCGGCTGGTCAGCGTCTCGTTCTCGGTCGGACGACCTTCACGCTTGAAATAGCCACCCGGGATCTTGCCGGCGGCAAAATACTTTTCCTGGTAGTTCACGGTCAGCGGGAAGAAGTCGATGCCAGGCTTGGCCGACTTGGCTGAGACAACGGTGGCCAGCAGCACGGTCTCGCCCAGGGTGGCGAGCACGGCGCCATCGGCCTGACGGGCAATCTTGCCGGTCTCAAGGGTCAGCGGCTGGCCGCCCCAGTTGAGCTCGACCTTGTGGTGATCAAAGTTAATCGTGGACATGTATCGTCTTTCCATTCTGCCGGTTGAGCAGGAACGCGGAGGGCGTAGCTCTCTCCACGAACTCAACCAGTGTGCCCGCACCCGTCGACGCACCCCATGTGCGCTCCGGGCTCAAAATCAGGCACTGTTCACGTCTGGCGAAGACACGAAACATGGGCAAGACAACAAGCAGCTCCTGGAAAGTCCAGAGCCGCACGAGTCCAAAACCAAAATCTGATTTTGCGAGCGTGCGGCTTAAGGGAGCGGCCAATAATCCTGCCATGCTCCGGCTTATCGCCGGTCTACGCTTTATCGTTCAGGGTCTACGCTGCGCGCGACGCCGAAACGAAGGCGGATGCGAGGACATGCCCCGCACCCGCAATCTTTGGACCTTAGGTCGCTTAGCGACGCAGGCCGAGCTTTTCGATCAAGGTCTTGTAGCGAGCCTCGTCGACCTTCTTGACATAGTCCAGAAGGCTGCGGCGGGTCGAAACCAGCTTGAGCAGGCCGCGACGGGAATGGTTGTCCTTGGCGTGGCCCTTGAAGTGCTCGGTGAGGTTGGCAATGCGTTCCGACAGGATTGCAACCTGAACTTCCGGCGAGCCGGTGTCGTTGGCAGAGTTGGCATATTCCTGGATCAGAGCGGTCTTGCGCTCGGCAGTGATCGACATCGGATAGATCCCTTCAAAATTGAGGATTGCGGTCGCCCCGGCCGGGATGTCGTCCAGGAGGGGCCATGAATATCGCCGGCCCAATGGGCCCACGACAGGCGTCCCTATAGTGCAAATGCCGTCCCAACGCCAGACCATATTGCTCAACCGGCCGCTGGGCGGGCCTTTAAGCGGGGGTGCGCGTCCCGCGCACGCTGCCGCGAACATCCTGCGCGAATGCTTTGATCGCGCCGCGTCCTCTGGTAAAGAGCCGGCATGACCGAGATGACCGATACGCGCGCCAATACCAAGAAGCTGTTCATCAAGACCTATGGGTGCCAGATGAACGTCTATGACAGCGACCGCATGACCGATGCGCTGGCGCCGCACGGCTATGAGACAACTCTGGATATGGCCCAGGCCGATCTGGTGCTGCTCAACACCTGCCATATCCGCGAAAAAGCCAGCGAAAAGGTGTTTTCCGAGCTCGGCCGGCTCAAGGAGCTGCAGACCGAGCGCCGCGCGCTGGGCGGCGACATGCTGATCGGCGTGGCCGGCTGCGTGGCCCAGGCCGAGGGCGAGGAGATCGCCCGCCGCGCCCCGGTGGTCGATATGGTGTTCGGGCCGCAGGCCTATCACAAGCTGCCCGACATGCTGGCGCGCGCCGAAGGCCAGCGGCACCTCCACCCCGCGCTCAAGAAAGCCATCATCGATACCGACTTCCCCGAGGAAGACAAGTTCGAGCACCTGCCACCCGCCCGCAAGGAAATCACCATCAAGCGCGGCTTGACCGCGTTTTTGACGGTGCAGGAAGGCTGCGACAAATTCTGTTCGTTCTGCGTGGTGCCCTATACCCGTGGCGCCGAAGTCAGCCGCCCGGTCAGCCAGGTGCTGGCCGAAGCGCGCGGCCTCGTCGACGCCGGGGTCAAGGAAATCACCCTGCTGGGCCAGAACGTCAACGCCTATCACGGCGACGACAAGGGCCGCGTGGTCGGCTTGGGCGAACTGGCCTATCTCCTGGCCGAGATTCCTGGGCTCGAGCGCCTGCGCTACACCACCAGCCACCCCCGCGACATGGACGATGCGCTCATCGCGGCCCATCGCGACCTCGATATCCTGATGCCCTATCTGCACCTGCCGG
>JAHJOS010000568.1 GCA_018820005.1 Alphaproteobacteria bacterium
TCTTCGAGGATGGCTCCACCCGCCTCGCCACCATGCGCGAACTGGTCTCTACCCCCGGCGCCATCGAGACGCGCTCGGACAGTTTCCAGGCCGAAGCCGTGCAGCTTTCGGCGGTGATCGCGGCGCTGCAGCAGACTGATATTGCGGCTTCCGTCAAACGCGCATCGGCCGATCTCTCGGCCGGCTTCATCGCCCCTGTCGCCAATGGCCAGAGCGCCGATCTCGCCAATCGGCAGGACCAGGTGATGGAAACCGTGCGCGTGTCTGTGGCGGCGCAATCGGCAGCGCTCAGCACGGCGGCCGACGAAATCCTCGCCACCCCCGCCGTCGAGCAGCGCCGCTTCGTGCCGCTGTCGAGCGCCGAGGCCGTGCTGCGCTACTGGAGCGATTTCATCCCCAGCTGGGCCGGCGCCATTTCCATCGACCTGCTGCCCGTCGTGCTGGTGCTGGTGCTGATGATCGTCAACGATGCCATGCGGCGGGATTCGGAATCCATGGTGGAGGCCGAAAACATCACCGCCGCCGAAATGCTGCGCGCCATGCGGCTCTATCGCCAGATGGAGGCGGCCGGGATTGATGTCGAGACCGGTAAACCCGTTGCCATGCCGCTTGCTGAACCGCCCCCGGCACCCGAGGAAAACCCCGCGCCCACCCCGGCGCCCGAGGTCGCGACGCTCCCCGCCGATGACGCCACCGTCACCCCCATCGACGCGGCCCAGCGCAAGCGCACCGACGGCCCGCGCCCGGCATGAAGACCTCGGCCAATGCGCGACTGCCCAGTGTTGCGGCGCCCCTGCACAGGCGCCTGATCGACCGCTTTATCGCCACCGACGATGGCGCCATCCTGCGCGTCGCCTTCTATGCCCTGCTCGCCGGCACGGCGGCGGTCTTGTTTGTCGATTATCGCGAACTGACGGGCGCCGAGGTCACCACCACGACTGCACCCGCCCGCCCCATCCTGCCGCCGGCACAGGAAGGCCCGGTCACCGGCCCCATGCCCGAGGTTACCACCGCGCCCGAATTGCTCGAGCAGCCGCTCGTCATCACCCTGGGCAGTAGCGGCGTTCTCAGCCTGACCGGCAGCATCGACATCGGCGCCGCCGACCGCTTTGCTGCCGAAATCGCGGCGCGCGGCGAATATATCAAGACCATCTCCCTTGATTCCCCCGGCGGCTCGGTGACGGACGCCCTGGCCATGGGCAGCCTGATCCAGGCCCGGGGCCTGACCACGCGTGTCAACGCCGGCGCTCTCTGCGCCTCCTCCTGCCCCATCGTCTTTGCCGGTGGCACCACCCGCAGCGCCAGCCCGCTGGCGGCCATTGGCGTGCATCAGATCTATGCTGCCGCCATGGGGGGGACGACGGGGACGGGCGAACAGCTCGCCGGCATCGCCATGAGCAGCGCCCAATCCACCACCGCCACCATCATCGCCCAGATCTCGGCCAATGGCGTTGACCCAGCGCTTTGGCTGCATGCGCTAGAGACCCCGCCCGAGCGCATGTATTATTTTACCCCCGATGAGATGACCGGTCTCAAACTCGTCACAGAGTTGGACCAGGGTTGAAGCCGTAGACCCCGAATCAGTGGAGGATTGAACGGGGTCGACTCCGGAGCCGGATCGGCTCATTCGCGTATTTTGGAGGGGAAGCCAAATGCCGCACACACTCACACGCCACCGCGATATCCAGAACTGGGTTATCGATCGCCAGGGTATTCCAGCCATCACCGTGCTGCGCAACGGATTTGGCGAAGAACGCGCCCAGTTGCGCCTGCGGTTTGCCCAGCGCGCCATGCCCACGCCCCAGGACGAACAGGACGCCACCAGCCCCTGCTCCTGGTCGGCCTGGCTGGCCGAACTCGATCGCCAGCAACTGGCCCTCAAGATCGATGGCGCCGACGATTGCGAACTGGTCGAGCGCAGCCTCGCCAATTAGCGGCCCCTGGCCCATCCCTCGCCTGAACCTTGCCCGGTCGGAGCCCCCTCGGCTTCGGCCAGGCTCACTCTGTTGCGCCCATCCGATTTGGCGGCGTAGAGCGCCCGGTCGGCGCGCCGCACCAGATCCATCAGCGGCTCGCCCTGTCGCTGTTGCGCCACCCCAAAGCTGGCGGTGACCGGCTGGCCGCCGGTATGCCCCCCGATCGGGTCCGTGGCCAAGCTGCTTCGTGCCCCTTCGGCAAATAGCCGCGCCGCTGCCAGATTGCCGCCGGGCAGCAGCACCGCGAATTCCTCGCCACCCAGCCGGCCCAGCACCATGCGTGGGTCGGCAAGTTCGCGCACAATGGCGGCGAAACTGATGATCACCTGATCGCCTGCTTCATGCCCGAAACTGTCATTGACCGCCTTGAAGTGATCGAGGTCCGCCATCACCAGCGCCACTGGGACACCGGCACGTTTGGCTGTCGCCAGCACCCGCTCGGCGCGATCCTCAAACCCGCGCCGGTTCAGCAGGCCCGACAGCGCATCGGTCTCTGAGCGCGCAATCATTTCAGCCATGGCCGAGCGCACCATGATCAACAGCACCAATAGCCCATTGGCAATCAGCAGCACGGCGCCCGTGGTCTGCGATACGGCAGCATAGATCGAACCCAGATAGGCCTGCGGCGTAGCCCCCGAGCCGATCAGCGCGGCCAGCACGGGCTTGATCAGGAATTGCACGCTGGCGAGCCCGTTCAATGCCAGCAGCAGATTGTCGAGCGCGCCGCGGCGCCGGGCCCGCATGATGACCGCAGCGCTGACCAGCTGCATCACCGCATAGGGCAGCTGATAGAGCGTGGCGCGCAGCAGCGAGGCGCGCTCCATGTCGATGATCAGCACAATGCTCACCATGGCAGCACATACCACCACCGCCAGCACCCGCCAGGGCGGCACTACCGCATAGTGGCGCGATAGCCCCACCACGCTGAACGCCTGCGAAAACAGAAAAGCCGCAAAAATGCCGATGCCCACCAGCCTGGGGTCATCCTGCATGGGCAGGATAAACTCGAGCCCGGCATAGAGCACGCCGAACCCATAGGCGGCCGCCATCCAGCGCGCGCTGCCGGCAGAGCGCGTCGTCATGGCCAATACGGCAAAGGCCGTAGCGAAAATGCCTGCGATCGATAAATTGATCGCCAGTACGAAGACTGCCGCGCTCATCAAGATGTCCGGTTTTCACCTGTGCCCATGCTAGTGCGCCAGCAAAAACGAGACGTTAACAACCCAACAATCTGATCAAATAACAGGCATTATCAAGCCCTTGGCTCAACCCCGAACGCCTTGGCAATCAGGCCATAGGACCGCCGCCGCAGTTCATAGGAATGCACCGTAGTGGTGATCATCACCTCATCGGCGCCGCTGGCCTCGGCCTTTTCGGCAATGGTGTCGCGCACCGTTTCGGGCGATCCAACGATCCACAGGCTCGACTGGTGATCGATCACCCCCTGCTGCTGACTGGTCAGCACGCGGGCATGGGCGTCTTCCGGGCTCATCAGCTTGCGCTGCTCGCCGGTGGTGAACAGTGCCCAGCTCACGGCCTGTGACCGCGACAGATATTGGGCCTCCTCATCGGTCGGCGCGCAGATCACCGATACGCACAGCATGGTCTTGGGTCGCGCAAAGGCCTCGGTCGGCTGGAAGCTGGCGCGATAGGCATCAAAGGCCGGAGCTGCCGGCGTATGGCTGAAATGGGCCGCGAAGGCATAGCCGATCCCCAATTGCCCGGCCGCCTGGGCACTGGCTCCCGACGAGCCCAGCAGCCACATCGGCGGCAGGCGGATGCCACCGGGCGATACCGGCACGCGCGAAAACGGATGCTCGGGCGGAAAGCTCTCTTCGTCAAACGCCATCA
>JAHJOS010000569.1 GCA_018820005.1 Alphaproteobacteria bacterium
CGCTGCAGCATCGCGGCCAG
This sequence comes from Alphaproteobacteria bacterium, assembly GCA_018820005.1. Taxonomy (GTDB): domain Bacteria; phylum Pseudomonadota; class Alphaproteobacteria; order Rhizobiales; family Devosiaceae; genus Devosia. Next base: position 21 of record JAHJOS010000569.1, read on the forward strand.
GAAGCCGCCGGCATCGTCAGTTTTGATGGGCGCCAGTTCCATACCGAAAAGCGCATGGGTCTAGTGGGCGACCACTATACGGACCCTGCCCTTCTGGCCAAGCTGCCCGGCTCGATCTCGATCGGCCATACCCGCTATTCCACGACCGGCGAGGTGGCGCTGCGCAATGTGCAGCCGCTGTTCGCCGAACTCGAAGACGGCGGCATCGCCATTGCGCACAACGGCAATTTCACCAATGGGCTGACGCTGCGTCGCCAGATCATTGCCACCGGCGCCATCTGCCAGTCGACCTCGGACACCGAGGTGGTGCTGCATCTGGTGGCGCGCTCGCGCCACAGCTCCACGACCGACCGCTTCATCGATGCAATCCGCCAGATGGAAGGCGGCTACGCCATGCTGGCGATGACGCGCACCAAGCTGATCGCGACGCGCGACCCCATCGGCATCCGCCCGCTGGTGATGGGCGAACTGGACGGCAAGCCGATCTTTTGTTCGGAGACCTGCGCGCTCGACATCATCGGCGCCAAATATATCCGCGATATCGAAAACGGCGAAGTGGTGATCTGCGAAGTGCAGCCCGATGGCTCGATCAGCATCGAGGCCCGCAAGGCAGCCCGGCGCGCGCCCGAGCGGCCGTGCCTGTTTGAATATGTGTATTTCGCGCGGCCTGACTCGATGGTTTCGGGACGCAGCGTCTATGTGGCGCGCAAGCGCATGGGCTTTAACCTGGCCAAGGAAGCGCCGGTGGAAGCCGACGTCGTGGTGCCGGTGCCCGATGGCGGCACGCCAGCAGCGATCGGCTATGCGCAGGCCAGCGGCATTCCGTTTGAACTGGGCATCATCCGCAACCATTATGTGGGCCGCACCTTCATCGAACCAACGCAGTCGATCCGCGCGTTCGGCGTCAAGCTCAAGCATTCGGCCAACCGGGCCGAGATCGCCGGCAAGCGGGTGGTGCTGATCGACGATTCGATCGTGCGCGGGACAACCTCGCTCAAGATCGTGCAGATGATCCGCGAGGCGGGTGCGCGCGAGGCGCATATCCGCGTCGCCAGCCCGATGATCTTCTATTCTGACTATTACGGCATCGACACGCCCGATCCGGAAAAGCTGCTGGCCAACCAGCACAAGGACCTGGAATCGATGTGCAAATACATCGGCGCGGATTCGCTGGCGTTTCTGTCGATCGATGGTCTGTATGAGGCGGTGGGTGGCGAAAAGCGCAATGCGCAGGCGCCGCAGTTCACCGACCATTATTTCACCGGCGAGTACCCCACGCAGTTGACCGATCTGAACGGCCGCAGCAAGAACGAGCCCAAGTCTATCTCCATGCTGAAAGAGGCCGGCTGATGTCTGCATCTCAGGACCTGGCCGGCAAGGTCATTCTCGTCACCGGCGCATCGCGCGGCATTGGTTATGCCAGCGCCCGCGAGGCTGCACGCCGCGGTGCCCATGTGGTGGCCGTTGCCCGCACGGTGGGGGGCCTCGAAGAGCTCGATGACGAAATCCAGGACCTGGGGTCATCAGCGACGCTGGTGCCGCTGGATCTGCGCGATGGTGACGCCATCGACCGGCTGGGCGCGGCGATCTTTGAACGCTGGGGCGCACTGGACGGCCTGATCGCCAATGCCGGCCAACTGGGCGTGCTCAGCCCGATGGCGCATGTGAAGCCGGAAGATTTCGACAAGGTCATGGCGGTCAATGTGACAGCCAATTATCGCCTGCTGCGCTCGACCGACCTGCTGCTGCGCCAGGCGCAGGCGGGCCGCGCGGTGTTTGTGTCGTCATCTTCGGCCCGCTCGGCCCGGCCGTTCTGGGGGCTCTATGCCGCCAGCAAGGCGGCACTGGATGCCATGGTCAAATCCTATGCTGGCGAACTGGTGCAGTCCAAGGTCAAGGTCAACGTGTTCTATCCCGGCGCGGTGCGTACCGCGATGCGCGCCAAGGCCATGCCGGGCGAAGATCCCCAGACGCTGCCGAGCCCGGCCGATATCGCGCCAAAGCTGGTGGATATGCTGAGCCCGTCGCTGAAAGAAAACGGCCGGCTGTTCAACTATGAAACCGGCGCGTTCGGGGAGCTATAGGCGACTGAAATGGTGACGTTGCGGGGTTATCGGCCTGCCGATCTGGATGCGCTGTACGACATCTGCCTGACGACGGCCGATGCCGGCAATGACGCGAGCGCGATCCATTCGGACCCGCAGCTCATCGGTCATATCTATGCGGCGCCCTATGGGGTGATCGAGCCAGAACACGTGATCCTGGCTGAGGACGATGCTGGCGTGGCCGGCTATATCGTGGGCACCTACGACACCCCGGCCTTTGTGGCCAAGCTGGAGCAGAACTGGTGGCCGGCGCTGCGGAACCGCTATGCCGAGCCCTCCCCCGCATGGACCGCTGCCGACCGGCAGCGCGTCGCGGCCATCAAGCAACCGGAGGCGCATCCGGCCAGCCTGGTCGCCTCACACCCCGCCCATATCCATATGAACCTGCGCCCACGGCTACGCGGCCAGGGCGTTGGAACGCAGCTGCTGCAGGGCTGGGTGGCAGATGCACGTGCAGCAGGCGTGACGGGCATCCATCTGGGCGCCAGCGCCGCCAACACCGGCGGCGTGGCATTCTGGCAGCGCAGCGGCTTTGAGCCGCTTCTGCCGATCGGCCGGTCGATCTGGATGGGGATGGATCTGCCCTGATACCA
>JAHJOS010000570.1 GCA_018820005.1 Alphaproteobacteria bacterium
GATGATCGCGAGCCCGTATATCCCGCTAAAGATCGTAGCCACTCCGACCGGCGGCACGACCACGTCATATGACTTCTTCAGCCCGCAACATAGTGAGTTCCAACGCGGCGTAGCCGAGGGAGCCCTGCTGGAAACGCCGATCCGCGATGGCCACTTGCTCTACACACGCGCCGATATCGCGCCCGCAAGGTTGACCGAACGTCTGACGGAGGCCCGTGCCATAATCGATGCCTATACTCGAAGCGAGACCGGGGATCGGCGCAGTCAAGCCATCCAGACGGTTCTCAGCTGGACGCTGTTACCCCCACTGGTACTGCTTGCGCTGGGCTGGGCCATCGGTTGGGTGATATCTGGCTTCCGCAAGAGACCTTAACCCGCATGGACCGCAAGTCGAACGGACCGCCGCCGAACCCGCCGAAAAAACATCATTACATTCCAGCCTTCTATCTGTCGCGCTGGGCCAATGGCGCGGACGGGCGTCTATGCCAGTACAGCAAGCCGTTCGACCGGGTCGTCGCGAACAGGCGCCATCCGGAGTCGACCGGCTTCGTCGAGCGGCTATACGAACTCGAGGGCGTGGACGAGGAGCTGGCGCAGCAGGTGGAGAGCAAGTTCTTCAGCCCGGTCGACAGTGCGGCGGCGGACGCGCTGGCCCTCATGGAAGCGGAAGGCAACCGAGCCCAATGGGATATTCGCCGACGATCGGCCTGGTCGAGGTTTCTCCACGCCATGCTCGTCAGAGCGCCGGAGGACATCCAAGAGTTCAAGGCCGGTTGGAGCAGGCTCATGCTGGCGGACTTGAACGGGGAATGGCAGGCGCGGTACGAAGAAATCAAGAAGCCCACCGACCCGCCGACGTATCAGGCGTACATGCGGGCTATCCCGGAAGCGAACCATAACCGGTCGGCGATGCGCGCCCTGGCCGGCATCATCGACAGCGAAAACGCGGGGCTGAAGATGAACCAGATGATCTGGGCCGTAATCGACACGCCGGCGGACGAGTATCCGCTCCTGACGTCGGACCGGCCAATCATCCGGACGAACGGCATGATGGTCGAAAATGGCCACCTCGTTATCCCCATCGGACCACGGAAGATGTTCGTCGCCGCCAAAGACCAAGCAGCCCTGGCCGTCATCAGGGGCATGAAGCCGCGCCAGCTCGTCCGGGAGTCTAACCGGCAGGTCTGCGACTACGCTGTCAAATACGTCTATGGCGTCGACGACAGCCAGATCGACTTCGTCCGCAAGCACCTCGGCACCAAGGAGCAACCCCGCCTGATGGCCTCGATATCGGCCAAATACGATGAGATGGCAGCCGAACTGCTGCCCAAGCCCAGGCGTTAACCTTCGCGAGAACTTGCCTCACACCGTCCGAATCCCGTCCCAATGCGACATAGGTAGAAAGGAAACAGGCGGCCTTCAGGCACTCGAAGACCGTGCCTGAATGGCCGGAATGGGGCGCGAAACTGCCTGGCAGGTGTCGACCCCATTTCTGCCGTTCAAAGCCAGCTTGCAATCTGCCAAAAGCAGCCGTTCGCTCCGCCCCCGGTCGGCGGCTCTCACTAGATTGCGAATTCGTCGTCCGGCCAACGACCAAAGCCTATTCTTCCCCATCGATATACAGTGGAAGGAGCTCGGCTTCGAATTGCCCGCCAATAGCCTCAAACGGTTTCCCTGCAGCTTGGAAGTCAGCAATTGAAAGGCCGGGGAACATGAAATACTTCGCTGCAACTTTGTCCTGTGTCGCGCCGAAAATGACCCGCTCGATACCAGCGAAGCGCATGGCGGCAAGGCACATTTCACAAGGCTGCAAGGTGGAGATCATCACGCAACCGGACAGGTCTGAGTGCCCCAAGGCGTGCGCCGCCTCTGTTAGCGCAACCATTTCTGCATGCTTTGTGGGGTCGGACTGTAGGTTGACCTCGTTTTCACCACGACCGATTTTCACCCCGCCACGCAAAATGGCTGCGGCGATGCCTGCCTTGCCGGACTGGTTCTTGGCCAGCAACGCTCGGTCGACCGCCTCTTGCATCGCGGCAAGTTCATCGGGTGACGGCTGGTCGCGGTACATTGCACGGCCTTATGGCGTTGGAACTCTTGGAATGATTAGTCGACGAGTGCACCACTGTCTATCCGAGCGGCAACTGTTCGTGGTGGGGTCTGGGCTATGCTGTCAGGATGGTGCGGAATCGTTCTGATCGATAGCCTTTTCGATATGTCGCGGTGCGTTCGGGTGTGACGGATCACAGGTTCAGGATCCGCCACACCTACTCCTTACGGTGTCGCAGGGCCGCCATTTGCTGCAAGCCAATTCTGCATCTGGACGATTTCGTACTGCTGATCGGAGATGATGTGGGCGGCCAGTGCCTTAATCGAGGGATCGGTACCAAATTTGAGAATGACATTTCCCATGTCGATCGCGCCTTGGTGATGTGGAATCATGCCTCTGACGAAAGCCCGATCGGGATCTGGGTCAGCCATGCCCTCCATCATCGGTCCGTTCATCGATGCCATTGTCGCTTCAAAGGCCAGGGTCGCGTCAGAGGTATTCGGCATGGACATGGATTCCATTCCAGGACTACCAGCGGGTGTTGCGGCATGAGGATGCTCTGGGTCGAAGGTATGGGTGGCAACCGCCCCCCCGGCGTCAGACCGACTGCCTTCGGTGCCGTACAAGGCAGTATGCAGCCCCCAGTAACTTCCCGCGACAATGACCAAAGCAGCAACGAGACCCACCGGCACACTTTTCAGGGACTTTTTGAGATGAGGAAGGAAATGCATCTCCCGGGTCGGATCAACCGCAATAGCGACGATGATCGCCATGATCAGTGCGTGGCCGACGAGATCGATACGGCCAAACGGATAGACGGCAGAGTTGAAGATAATGAAAAGAGAAAAGGCCGACAGACGGCGCACCAACGGCGTCCATAGCAACCCGAAGCCCATGGTGAATTCGGCAACTCCGGCCATGGGAATGAACACGTTGCGCGGCATTCCGAAGGTCAGGAACGGTTTTTCATCCACCAGTGGATAGAACCATTCGGGATAGGCGAACTTCTCCAAGCTGGACCACATTAGTGCGATAGCCACGCCCCAACGCAACATCTCGAACCTGTGCTTTCGCAACTCGGGATTGTCGGACGCTTCCAGTACCAGATAGCCGGCAACCGCAACGCCGAGTGCTAGATAGTCCAGCAGATGGAAAATATCGTAGTCACGCAGCGCCAAGACCCAGAGCAGGATGATACCCGCTGCCGAGAAAGGCATCGTCTTGCGCGAGAATACGCCCGCAGCGATTGCCAGTTGCAGCCAGCTTACCCATTCGTAGCCTGTCTTCAGATCAGGCGTGAGATAAATGCCGCCGACCGCAAATATCGCGACGAAAAAGGCACCAATTACGACCCGAACAAAGTCGTCTAGGCGAAGCCAAAGGGGATTGGACAACCTGTCCATTTCTAAAAGCACACTTTCACCGACTGTGCCTTTTTCGATGATACGGGTAATTATGAAAAATCCCAGGACCAGCACGATGGCGAGCCAAAACCATAAATTGGTGAGAGTCGCGGTGATGGGCGCCGGCGCTGCACCGACTATGTACGGTGCGAACCATTTCACATGGGCTTCAGCGGGAGCCGTGCCAATAAGTGTGAAGGCGGTCGAGATCCCGGCTGCAACCAAAGTTGATGGAATCGCGATCCTTCTGGGAAGACGTAGGAAGGCCGGCATTTTGGAACTCTAACTTTTGCTTATGGAAGCGTTGTCTTCGCTTTCCACCGCGGGCGCCTTTTTGGTTCAGGTCAGAAACGCCGTTGAAAAATGCAAATGATGGCAGCAGCAACCTGGGTTTGCGGCGGGCCTGGAGTGGATACCAAATGATCCTGCACCTCCGCCCGGCTTTGCCATCCGAAATTGAATAACCGCACGGTGTAATCGTGCTCAGTCAATTTCCCCGCAGGCGAACCTGCGGGGGTCGGGGCCTGAGTGTTGAGTTCTCAGAGCCCCAATTCGGTGTAGACGGCTTCGAACCGTTCAC
>JAHJOS010000571.1 GCA_018820005.1 Alphaproteobacteria bacterium
CACCCTGCCATTCATGCCAGAACGACCGCCCGTCCCGCCGATATCATCATCCTGGCCGTCCCCGCCCAGGCCAGCCGCGCCGCCCTGGGCGCGCTCGATCCCGCTCTACTCAAGAACCGACCAGTCCTGCTGTCCGCCAAGGGCCTCGAAACCGGCACGCTCGACCGCCAGAGCGAAATCCTTATCGATATGGCGCCCCACGCCATCCCCTTCGTGCTCTCGGGACCCAGCTTTGCTGCCGATGTCGCCGCCGGCCGCCCCACTGCCGTAACCCTGGCCGGTGACGACGCCGACCAGACCTCGGCCCTCGCTGCAGCGCTGGCCGGCCCCAGCTTCCGCCCCTATGCCAGCGATGACCGCATTGGCGTCGAAATCGCCGGGGCGCTCAAGAATGTCTATGCCTTGGCCGCCGGTGCCATCGATGGCGCGCAGCTGGGCGCCTCGGCGCGCTCGGCGCTGATCGCCCGCGCCTATGCCGAAATGGCCCGCATGGTCTCAGCCATGGGCGGCTCGGCCACCACGCTGACCGGCCTGGCCGGCCTGGGCGATCTCACGCTGACCTGCACCTCGGTGCAGTCGCGCAATTACCAGTTCGGCATGGCGCTCGGGCGCGGCGAACGGCCGGACGCCATCGTGCAGAGCGGCGCCAGGCTGGCCGAGGGTGTCAGTACCACCCCCGTCGCCGATGCCCTGGCGCGCAGCCTTGATGTCGATGCCCCCCTGATCTCGGCAGTTCATGCCGTGCTCAGCGGCGAGGCCTCTATTGCCACCGTTGTTGCGGGGCTGATGTCCCGCCCGCTCAAACGTGAGGATTAAGAAACATGCTGTTTGTATTTATTGGCAAGGACAAGCCGAACGGCCTCGATCATCGCCTGGCCGTGCGCCCGGTTCACCTCGAACACCTCAAGTCGCTGGGCGAAAAACTGGTGTTGGCAGGCGCAACCTGGGATGCCGATGAAAAACCCGACGGCTCGGTGATGGTCCTCGAAGCCGAGAGCCTTGAGGCGGCTACCGCAATTTTCGGCGCCGATCCCTTTGTGCAGCAGGGCGTCTTCGCCAGTTGGGAAGTCAAGCGCTGGAACCTTGCCATCGACCACACGGCAAGCCGGGGCTAAGACGCATGGCCTATTGGCTGATGAAATCGGAGCCCAATGTCTTCTCGTTTGACGACATGACGGCCAAGACCGCGCGCGGCGAACCCGAGCAATGGCATGGCGTGCGCAATTACGCCGCCCGCAACAATATGAAGGCCATGGCCCTGGGCGATGAGGCTTTCTTCTACCACTCCAATATCGGCAAGGAGATCGTGGGCATCATCCGCGTCATCGCCCTGGCCCATCCCGACGATACCGCCGAGCTCAACGCCAAGGGCGAAGTGGTCTGGGAATGCGTCGATGTCGAAGCGGTCAAACCACTTCCCAGGCCGGTCACCCTGGCCACCATCAAGGCAACCCCCGAACTGGCTGATATCGAGCTGATCAAGCTGTCGCGCCTGTCAGTCTCCAAGGTCTCGCCCGCCGAGTGGGCCCTGCTCTGCGCCATGGGCGGGCTCTGACGCCCTACCCAAGCGGCCACCCCCTTGCTAAACTCTCCTCCGGTGCAACGTCACCGGGGGAGAGCGGGCTATGATATATCTGAGCGTGAACTGGCTGGCCGTCGCGCTGGCAGCGGCCGTCGCATGGGCCTTTGGCGCGGCGTGGTACATGGTACTCGCGCGGCCCTGGCTGGCTGCAATCGGCAAGACACCCGAAGACATCGACCGCGCCGACTATCGGCCCTATATCTGGTCGATCGTCTGCGTTCTGGTCATGGCCTATTTTGTGGCCATGCTGACCCCGCTGATCGCCGGGTCAACCACGCTCACCAATGGCCTTTTGGTCGGTGCCCATCTCTGGCTGGGCTTTTCCATCACCGGCATGGTGCTCAACCACCGCTACGAAGGCCGCTCCTGGACCCTCACCCTGATCAACGGCGGCTATCTGCTGGCAGTGCTGCTGATCGAAGGCGCGATCATCGGGCTGTTTGGCTGACGCCGCACCACCCCCACCTAACCTCCCCCTGAAGGGGGAGGGATCCGCGCTGAGCGCGGGGCACGATTGAGGACAGGCACGGAACGACCCCTCCCCCTTCAGGGGGGCGG
>JAHJOS010000572.1 GCA_018820005.1 Alphaproteobacteria bacterium
ACGTGCATTTTGGGGCAACGGCCAGCGCCCGAAGCTGACCATCAATTGCGCAGGCGACCGGCGACCAATGATCGCTCCGGCGTTGCGCTCGAAAGGACTGAAAAACCCATGGCTAAAACCCAAAGGGATGAACTCGTTTTTGTGCCGCTTGGCGGCGTCGGCGAGATCGGTATGAATATGGGTGCCTATGGCTTCGGGCCAGAGAAGTCCCGGAAGTGGATCGTGGTCGATTGCGGCGTCACCTTCGGCGGCCCCGACCTGCCGGGCATCGAGCTTATCATGGCCGACCCCGAGTTCCTTGAGGAACGCGCCGACGACGTGCTGGCGCTGATCCTGACGCATAGCCACGAAGATCATTATGGCGCCGTGCTCGATCTGTGGCCCGGCTTTGAAAAGCCGGTCTATGCCACGCGCTTCACCGCCGCCATGCTGGCCGCAAAGCGGGCAGGTGATGGCATTGTCGAAAATGTCGACATGAACATCATGGTGCCCGGCAAGCCGTTCACGGTGGGCCCGTTCACCATCGAGGCGATCAATGTCGCGCACTCGATTCCTGAATCGAACGCGCTGCTGATCTCGACGCCAATTGCCCGCGTGCTTCATACCGGCGACTGGAAACTTGATCCGACCCCGGTTGGCAATGCGCCCACCGATGTGGCGCGTCTCAAGGCCATTGGCGAAGACCGCTCCACGCCGCTTGCCCTGATCTGCGATTCCACCAATGCGCTCAAGGAAGGCGAAAGCCCCAGCGAAGCGGAAGTTGCCGCCAATCTGGCTGCCATGATCGCCGAGGCGCCCAATCGCGTCGCTGTCACGACCTTTGCCTCCAACGTGGGTCGTGTCATTTCCATTGTGCGTGCCGCCGAACTGGCCGGGCGTCAGGTGGTCATGTCGGGCCGCTCGCTGCACCGCATCATGGGTATCGCCCGCGAGTTGGGGATGCTGGAAGGCCTGCCGCCACTGCTCGACCAGGATGCCTATCGCTCCATTGCCCGCAACAAGATCGTGCTGATCTGCACTGGTAGCCAAGGCGAGGCGCGCGCCGCCATTGCCCGCATTGCGCGCGGTGACCATCCCGTGATTGCGCTGTCGGCTGGCGACCGCATGATCTTCTCGTCATGGGCCATTCCGGGCAATGAGCGTGAAGTCATCGATATCCAGAATCAGCTGATCGATCAGGGCGTCGAGGTGATCACCGCCAATGACGGTCTCGTCCATGTCACCGGCCACCCCCGTCGCGGCGAGATGCGCCAGCTCTATAGCTGGCTCAAGCCCGAAGTGCTGGTGCCTGTGCATGGCGAGGCTGTGCATCTGACGGCCCATGCCAAGCTGGGTCGCGAGGCAGGCATTCCCAATGTGTGCGAAGCGCGCAATGGCGACATGGTCCGCCTGTTCCCCGAGCCGCAGGTCTTCCAGAGCGAAGTGCGCACGGGCGAGCTTTATCTTGATGGTCTGGTGCTCTGCACCCCTGATGAATCGGGCGTCAAGGGTCGCCGCCGGCTGTCCTTTGGTGGCCATGTGGTGGTCAGCCTTTGCGTCAACGGTGGTGGTCAGGTGGTTTCGGGCCCCGATCTGGTAATCGATGGCCTGCCTGAGACCGAAGACGAGTCGCTGAGCGAGCTGATCGAACACACCATCACCGGTGTGCTCAATTCGATGCCGCCCAAGCGTCGCAGTGACACCGAGGTGCTCAATTCGGCGCTGTTCAAGGCGATCCGCAACGAGGTCAACGCCTATTGGGGCCGCAAGCCCAACGTTTCGGTCTTCGTGCACCGCGTCTAAAATACGTGTCGTTGCGGTCGGCCTAAGGGCTGGCCGCGACAACATTACGGCTATCGCCCGTCGCTGGCGGCGCGCTATGGTGTCGCTCTGTGCGTCGCCACCCTTTTCAGCCGGGATACTCCATGCAAATCGGTTCCTTTGTCGCGGTGTTCTTCGTGCTGTGGTGGATCAGCTTTGTCGCCGTCCTGCCCATTGGCAACAAGAGCTTTCATGAGGCCGGTGAGAAGGTCGTTGCGGGTAGCGATCCCGGCGCGCCGGTCAATCCCCGTCTGCTGCGCAAGGCACTGATGGCCACCGCTCTGGCGATTCTGCTGTCGCTGCTGTTGTTCTGGGCCATGTCCAACGAGACGCTGCACCACTACTGGTCGCGCTGATTAGTCCTGGCTCAGGGCAGGGCGTGTGCGTGGGCCAGCTGCAGGGCGGCCGCGATATCGTCCAGCGTCGCTGTTGCCAGCGATAGCCTGGTCCAGCCTTGGCGACCCCAGCCATTGTCGAGCGCCGCAAAGACATCGGGCGCCAGCTGGCATTTGAAGATCTGCTCATCGATGGTGAATTTGAGGTTCGCGCTCGTTCCATCTGGGGCAAGCGTGGCGTAGATGCGTTTGACCTTGAACGCCGTCCTGTCGACATGGGGCGCCGCAATCGTGCCCGGCAGGGCCAGGGCAATGCGCGTGAAATCGGTGGCTGTGGCCAAGCTGAACCTTCCGTGCCATGATGCCGAACTGACGGCATAAAAAAAGCGGGGCACAAGGCCCCGCTCAATAAGTTTGATCGACAATACGCTGGTCTTAGGCACGCTAATGAAAGCGGCGGCCAACGCTCCTCCCTTGACGTTGTCGACGTCCGGCGGTTTGTAACCGCCTGTGCTTTATTGGTCGTGACACTAACAACTCGCGGACGGGCTGTCACGCAGATTCTGCATGCCTTCCATGCTTGCATCGGATGGACGAGTAGGATTTGAGTGGGCATCAAGAAAAGCCACGAGTCGACGGACATTTTTTGGAGTTCCCATGCGCCTGTCTCGCTATTTTTTGCCGGTGCTGCGCGATGTTCCCAAGGACGCGGAGATTGCTTCGCATCGCTTGATGCTGCGCGCGGGCATGGTGCGTCAGCAGGCTTCGGGGCTCTATAGCTGGCTGCCGCTGGGCTACAAAGTGCTCATGAAGGTGCAAAAGATCATCGAAGAGGAGCAGAATCGATCCGGCGCGATCCAGCTTTTGATGCCCACCATCCAGTCGGCTGACCTGTGGCGCGAGAGCGGCCGCTATGAGGCCTATGGCAAGGAGATGCTGCGCATCGAGGACCGGCACGAGCGCGAGTTCCTCTATGGTCCCACCAATGAGGAGATGATCACCGACATCTTCCGCACCTATGTGAAGTCCTACAAGGACTTGCCGCTCAATCTCTACCACATCCAGTGGAAGTTCCGCGACGAGGTGCGGCCGCGCTTCGGCACCATGCGCAGCCGCGAATTCCTGATGAAGGATGCCTATTCCTTCGATCTGAACAAGGAAGACGCGGTCAAGGCGTACGAGCGAATGTTCGTGGCCTACATGCGGACATATGCCCGCATGGGGCTGACGGCGATTCCGATGCGCGCCGATACCGGTCCCATTGGCGGCGATCTGAGCCACGAGTGGATCGTGCTCGCCGACACCGGCGAAAGCGCCGTGTTCTGCGATCGCCGTCTGCTCGACAAGCCCATTCCAGGCCCCGATACCGACTTCCGGGGCGACCTCAAGCCGATCTTTGATGACTGGACCTCGATGTATGCGGCGACCGAAGACATGGTCGACATGGCCGAGTTTGAGGCCAGCGTCGCCGAGGAAAATCGGGTTTCGGCGCGCGGCATCGAAGTTGGCCATATTTTCTACTTCGGGACCAAGTATTCCGAGCCCATGAAGGCGAGCGTAACCGGGCCTGACGGCAAGGAAATCACTGTGCATATGGGCTCTTACGGCATTGGCCCGACGCGGCTGGTGCCTGCCTTGATTGAGGCGTTCCATGACGATGCCGGCATTGTCTGGCCTGTATCGGTGGCGCCGTTCGAGGCTGTACTGATCAATCTCAAGGCCGGCGATGCCGAATGCGATGCTGCTTGCGATGCGCTCTACGCAGAGCTCAACGCGGCTGGCATCGACATGCTCTATGATGATCGTGACCAGGGCGCCGGCGCCAAGTTCACCACGGCAGACCTGATTGGCATTCCCTACCAGATCATCCTGGGGCCGCGTGGGCTCAAGGCGGGTGAGGCCGAGATCAAGCACCGCCAGACCGGCGAGCGCGAAACCCTGCCGATCGCGGCGGCCGTGGCGCGCCTCAAGGCATTGATCGAACCGCAGAGAAAGACCGACATTTGAGTGAGATCGCGACGCCTGCGCTGAACAAGGGCACGCGCGCCTTCTCGCGCTTTGAGTGGATCATCGCCGGGCGTTATCTGCGAGCCCGGCGCAAGGAAGCGTTCATTTCGGTGATCGCCAGCCTGACCATGGTTGGTGTCGCGATCGGGGTTGCGACACTGATCGTCGTCATGTCGGTGATGAATGGTTTCCGCGCCGAACTGCTGACCAAGATCCTGGGCCTGAACGGTCACTTCACGGCCTATCCGATCGAGCGCGAGTTTACCGACTACAAGGAAACCATCGCGTCGCTGCAGAAAATCGAGGGCGTGGATTTCGCCGTCTATTTCGTTGAGGGACAAGTGCTTGCTTCCGGCAAGGGCAGCTCGACGGGCGTCACCGTGCGCGGCATGGATGAGGAAAACCTCAAAAAGCTCAAGCTGCTTTACAATTCCGCCGAGCAGGGCGGCTGGGATCAGTGGGATACCAGCAAGGGCGTGGCGATAGGCTATCGCCTGGCACAGACACTCGGCGTGTCGCTGGGAGACCAGGTGACGATTATCACGCCCAATGGCGCCATGACGCCCTTTGGCACGACGCCGCAGATCAAGTCCTATCCGGTCAATGTGATCTTCGATCTGGGCATGGTCGAGTTCGACAGCTTCTTCATGTACATGCCGCTCGAGCCGGCCCAGGACTATTTCAAGCTGGTCGACGAGGTACTCAAGCCGGGGCAGGGGCCGCTGGACCCGCTGGCCAGCGATGCCGAGATCGATGCCGCCTATGAGCGCGTGGGCAAGGTGTCGGCTGCCGAGATCTTTATCCACGACCCTGACGACGTGGCGGTGATGCGCCAGCGCCTTCAGTCCGACCCATCGACCCGCCCGCTGGTGCTGACCGATTGGCAGCAGCGCAATGAGACGTTCTTTTCGGCACTGCAGGTGGAGCGGGTGGTGATGTTCACGATCCTCTCCATGATTATCCTCGTGGCTGCCTTCAATATCATTTCCAGCCTGATCATGCTGGTCAAGGACAAGAGCAGCGACATCGCGGTGCTGCGCACCATGGGCGCGACGCGCGGGGCGATCATGCGCATCTTCTCGATTACCGGCACGACCATTGGCGTCATTGGCACCATGTCGGGTGTCGTAATTGGCCTGGTCGTAGCGGCCAATGCGGAATCGCTGCGGGCGTTCCTGTCCAATACGCTGGGCGTGGCCATCTTCCCACCCGAGATCTTCTACCTCTCGTCCTTGCCATCCAAGACAGACCCCTACGAAGTGACGGTTGTCATCTGCCTGTCGCTGGGGCTGAGTTTCCTGGCCACGCTCTATCCCGCATGGCGTGCCGCTCAATATGATCCGGTTGAGGCCCTTCGCTATGAATAAGCCGCACCTGATACTGACCGATGTGCATCGCCATTACGGGCAGGGCGACAAGATCGTCCGTGTGCTTGAGGCTGCCAATCTGACGGTCAACAGCGGCCAACTGGTGGCTCTGGTCGCCCCGTCGGGCGCCGGCAAGTCGACCTTGCTGCATCTGTCGGGCCTGCTCGAAAGCCCGCAGAGCGGCGAAGTGGAAATCGTTGGGATCAAGACCAGCCAGCTCAATGACCGCGGACGGACGCAGCTGCGCCGCTCGACAGTTGGCTATGTCTATCAGTTCCATCATTTGCTGCCCGAATTCACGGCACTGGAAAACGTGTCCATGCCGCAGCTGATCGCTGGCAAGACTCCGGCCCAGGCCGACAAAAGGTCCATGGAATTGCTCGACCTGCTGGGGATTGGCCAACGGGCGAGCCACCGTCCAGCCGAACTGTCGGGCGGCGAGCAGCAGCGGGTGGCGATCGCCCGTGCCGCCGCAAACCATCCCAAGGTCATCCTGGCCGATGAGCCCACGGGCAATCTGGACCCCGAGACCAGCGAGATCGTCTTTGGTGCCCTCGCTGACCTGATCAAGAATGAAGGTGCGGCGGCGTTGATCGCTACCCACAATCACGATCTGGCGCGCCGCGCCGACCGCATCGTGACCTTGCGGGGCGGTCTGGTGGTCGATCACACGCTTTAGGAAGTGCGTTGCGCTTGCCGGTTTTCGGACGCTCGCACCTTGTGTCTCCTTCCCCTAGAGGGGGAGGGAGGCCAGGCATCCAATTTGTCGTGAAAGCCCGGCGCCGCGCGCCGTGGTGCCTTTGATCCCGACCGCGCTAGAGATGTGCGGCGATTGCCTTGGCGAGCTCGGCCAGTTCGGCGTCGTCGGCCTTGCCGCCCGCGTGCGGGGCCAGGGCCTTGCCCTCATAGACCGGGATCAGGTGGAAATGCAGGTGGAATACTGTCTGCCCGGCCGGCGCCTCGTTGAATTGGGCCAGGCGCATGCCGTCGGCGCCTGTTGCTGCCTTCAGCGCCCTCGCCACCCGCTGCAGCAGCGGCATCACGGCTGACAGGGCTGCCGGGTCGGCATCGAGCAGGTTACGCGAGGCCGACTTGGGGATCACCAGCGTGTGGCCGCGCGACTGCGGGAAGAGATCCATCATCACCAGCGCCGTATCGTCCTCAAACACTTTGTGTGCCGGGATTTCGCCGCGCAGGATCTTGGCGAAAATGTTGGATGGATCATAGGTCATGGTTCACTCCGCCGGCTGTGAGACGTCCGGCTGCTCCTTCTGGAAGAAACGAAAGCGGAAATAGTTGAGCACGGCCAGGCCGGTCAGCGTGACGGGCACGTAGCGGAAATCGCGGCGAATGAAGAACAGCGCGATACCGGCGGCGGTGTCGGCACTCATCTTGCCCTCGCCCATGGGCGAGGTGAAGGACGATGGCACGATGTGGCGGTAGATCAGGGCGACGGAGCGATAATAGTCGCGCGCCCGAGCGGCGAAGGCGCGCTTGGAGGCGGCATAGTCCTTGAGCCAGTCCAGCCCCAGATCGCCATGGAATTCGACCTCTGAGCCCAGGCCCCAGACCTCCGGAGGCGTCAGGCGCGTGCTGCCGATAGCGATGAAGCGCTCGGTGAGGTCGCGGGCGGTGACATAATTGGCGTTCCAGCAATCGTCCTTGATGGCGCCATGCGCCAGGATCAGGACATCGGCGCGCGCCAGCTTCTCGTCCAGCCGATCGTAGTCGCCCGGGCCGTAGTCGACCCCTGACTTTGCCGTCTCCACCGTGCCACCGGCCTTTTCGAGGCGGCGGACCATCGCCGAGCCGAAGGCGCCGCTGGCGCCGGTGACGAGGAAGCGACGTCCCGCAATCTGGCAGCTGGTACCCGCCACCAGGTCGAACACATTGGTGAAGGACGAGAAAAAATTGTGCGGATAGACGTGGTGCATGGCGTGGTAATTATTGTCCACCCACAGCCGCTTCTGCTGGCCGCCGACGCGATCCATCGACATGTGGTTATAGTCCAGCCCTTCCTCGCGCAAGGTCATGATCAGCATGACCGTGCGCGCCACGGCCACCAGGGCGATGGGCGGCCAGGGGAACACTACCAGGAAGATCAGCGTGCCCGCCATGGAAGTGAGGTATTCGGGCAGAACGTGGAACCAGATATTGGCCCGGGCGTAGGCAGGGTTGACCTGCATGTCGAGGCCCAGAAACTTGTGATGCACCCAGTGCCAGGATGAGAAGCGGCGCAGTAGCCGATTGGGTGACTGTTCCCACTGGTGCAGCAGCCAGTGCAGTGCATCAAACAGCGCCGTGGAAACCACAAAGGCCAGTCCCGCCTGCAGCGCGAATATAACAATGTCCCAGATCATGGTGTCCTACATAGAACCGATCGCCCCAGGGCGGAAGACCCCGCAGTGTCGCGACGCTGTCAGCGGTCGGTGCGGTCGCCCTTGCGGAATGGGGTGAACTGGTCGAGCACGTCCTGGTTCCGCTCTACGGCCCGGCGTTCGTTTTCGAGATAGTCTGCCACCGCAGCGCGCAGGCCGGGGTGCGCGATCCAGTGCGCCGAATAGGTCGTTGATGGCGCATAGCCGCGGGCCAGCTTGTGTTCGCCCTGGGCGCCTGCCTCCACTACCGCCAGCTTGTGGGCGATGGCGTAGTCGATGGCCTGATAGTAGCACAGCTCGAAATGCAGGAACGGCACGTCGCGCGTGCAGCCCCAGTTGCGGCCGAAAATGCGGTCGTTACCGACGAAGTTGATTGCCCCGGCGATGGCCTCGTCGCCGTCATAGGCCAGCATCAGCACGATGCGGTCGGCCATGGTCTGGTTGAGGTGCGAAAAAAAGTCCCGGTTCAGATAGGGCCGGCCCCATTTGCGCGCGCCAGTGTCCTCGTAGAAATTGTAGAAGGCGTCCCAATGGTGTTCGCGCAGGTCGCTCCCGCTCAGCCATTTGACGG
>JAHJOS010000573.1 GCA_018820005.1 Alphaproteobacteria bacterium
CCACGGTCGACCTTGATGCCGGGAATGACGTCGGTATCGGCCAGGATGGCGCGGAACTCGGTCCCATCGGCGGCGTGCTGCTCGAGCGTCTCCTCGGTCAGGATAACGCCGGAGATGTAGTTGCGCATCGCCTCGGTGGAGCGGAACAGCATTTCGCGGTAGTCGCGGCGCAGGTCCAGCGAATTGGGCAGGTTGATCTTGGCGAAGCGCTTGGCGATGGTGCCTTCGGATTCATCGGCCGCCAGGATGCCCTTGCCGGGCTCCATCAGTTTCTGGGCAATGGAATTGAGCGATTTGGACATAGCGGAAACGCCTCTGGCGGGAACTTGAACTCGCTGACAGACTAGACTTTCGACCGGCCCAATTCGATTAGACCTAGGCATATTAGACCAAAGCACTATCTTGTATGGTAGTTAGTGCGCGGGCTTGGCTCCGGGCCCTAACTGTCTTAGGCTATGTGCAGCCGACCGGCGCTGCGGCGTCCTTTTCCCAAACAACGGATGATGATGATGAGCACGCAACCTTTCGTGACGTTCAACGATGGCCGCATGATTCCACAAGTTGGACTGGGCGTTTGGCAGGCCAGCAACGATGAGGCGGCCACGGCGGTTTCAACGGCGCTCGGTGCCGGTTATCGCCACATAGACACTGCGGCGATCTATGAAAATGAAGTGGGTGTCGGTGAAGGCATGGCGCAATCTGGTGTTGCCCGCGACGACGTTTTTCTGACCACCAAGGTCTGGAACGAGGCGCAGGGGTTCGACTCTACCCTCAAGGCGATGGATGAGAGCCTGAAGCGCCTCAAGACAGACTATGTCGATCTCTATCTGATCCACTGGCCGTCAGCGTGGCGGGGCAAGTTCGTTGATACCTGGAAGGCGCTGATCCGGCTGCGCGAAGAAGGCAAAGCGCGCTCGATCGGCGTTTCGAATTTTGAGGGCGACTATATCGACGACATCATCGCCGCTACCGGCGTCACGCCCGCCATCAACCAGATCCAGCTGCATCCGCTGTTCCAGCAGGAAGCGATGCGGACAAAACATGCAAAGCTGGGCGTGGTCACCGAAAGCTGGAGCCCGCTGGGGCAGGGAAAGCTGCTGGATAACCCCGTCATTGGAGCGATCGCGGCCCGCCACGGCAAGAGTGCGGCGCAGGTGATCATTCGCTGGCATATCGAGATGGGATTGGTGGTCATTCCCAAATCGGTGACCCCCAGCCGCATCATTGAAAACTTCAATGTGTTTGATTTCGCATTGAGCGGGACGGATATGGCGGCGATTGCGGGACTCGATGACGCCAAGGGACGCCTTGGGTCTGATCCCCTGACCGCAACGTTCTAAGGCGCGAGCAAGAATCAACTGCGCCGTCACCGGTTGCTGTCGGCCCGGTTGAATGAAACGGCACTTGTCGGGAGAAGCAGGCAGCAGTTCAATGCGCCTGCGCTGCCGACATTGCAGCTGGATGGAGGGCAAAATGATCGATCGCATTGCCATTGTATCGCTGCCGGTTTCCGACCAGGCGGCATCCAAGCGCTTTTACACAGAAGTACTCGGCTTTGCCGTGCTTCGCGATAACCCAATGGGGCCGGATCAGCGATGGGTACAGGTGGGCCCGGCCGGCGGAGGCGCCTCTTTTACGCTGGTCACCTGGTTTGACAGCATGCCAGCAGGTTCGGTGTCGGGGATCGTTTTGGAAACAGCCGATATCGCCGCCGACGTCGCGCGCCTCAAGGGTTTAGGGCTCACCATTAGCGACGTCGATAGCCAGCCCTGGGGGACTTTCGCTACGTTTGAAGATCCAGACGGCAATGGTTTCGTGCTGCAGCAGAGCGCAGGTCAGGCCTGATTTTGCGTTTGGACAACCGCGCGGAAGATGAGTTCTGGGTCGCCTGCATCGAGATTTTCGATTGTGCCGCTTTGGATAAATCCCAAACGGGTCAGCAGTTTTTGCATCGCAAGATTGGACTGGTTGGTGGACGTCCAGAGCTCGGCTGCGTGCGACTTGGACAGTGCGTGGGCGATGAGGGCCGATCCCACGCCCTTGTTGCGAAATCCTACCCCGACCGTGACAAGTTCGAGAAAACTTCGCCCGAAAAAGTGGTCATGCAGCACACTATAGCCGGCGAGAGTGCCGTTGAGCACTGCGATTTCAACCCAACCCTGAGCTAACCAGCGCCGAATATCGGCAAGACGTTGCAGATCAGAAGCAGCAATAGGATCCAGCGCTGCCAGCGCGATTTCATCGGCTGTCAGCGCTGTACGGATCGTGAGGTCAGACATTACTTCTTGAGTGCGTCAACGCCGGGCAGGGGTTTGCCTTCCATCCACTCAAGAAAAGCGCCGCCAGCGGTCGACACATAGGTGAACTGCTCCTTGACGCCAGCATGGGCCAGCGCCGAAACGGTATCGCCGCCACCAGCGACGGACACCAGCTTGCCTTCGTGGGTACGCTTGGCAACATGCTTGGCGATGGCAACTGTGCCTGCATCAAAAGGGTTCATTTCAAACGCACCCATCGGGCCGTTCCAGACCACGGTGTGGGCATCGTCGATGGCGCC
>JAHJOS010000574.1 GCA_018820005.1 Alphaproteobacteria bacterium
ATCGATTTTGACAGCAAGGTCATCGGCCGCCAACGCATGATCTTTGACTGGACGCCGCGCCGCTATTTCGACGATGTTTCGCGCGCCCGTACCTTCGGCTTCGCCCGCGACGCCAAGATACTGCGCCAGGCGGGTTATGCGCTGGGCTCGAGCCTCGATAATTCCATCACCGTACACGAAGACCGCATTCTCAATCCGGGCGGCCTGCGCTACGAAGACGAATTCGTTCGCCACAAGCTGCTCGATGCAATCGGCGATCTGTCGTTGGGTGGCCTGCCGATCTGGGGCCGTTTCCGCTCCTACAAGGGTGGCCATGCGCTCAATGCGCACGTTCTGTCGGGACTCTTTTCGAGCGACGCCAATTATGAGATAGTGAACGCAGAAGATCTGCCGCTCGAATATGAGGCGTTCGACGAACAGCCCGAGGGGCTGGCAGTGAATCACTATTTGCGTTCAGTGCGCTAAGCCGCATCCGCTGCTGGCACATGCCACAGTTTTGATCCAATTCCTCACTAGGCCGCATGGACTTGCGGCATTTCGTATGAAAGACGGGGCAGTACGTGACAGTTGACAGTTTTGGTGGTTTTTCCGCCCGCACGGCCCGTTTCCTGACAGTGGCGCTTCTGGCCGTCGTGCTGGCAGGTTGCTCGCTGTTCGGACCTTCCAAGATCAAGGAAGAGCCCATCATTCCGCCGCAGACGCTCTATCAGAAGGCGCTGGACGATATGGATCGCCAGTACTACGCGACGGCAATCAAGTCGCTGGAGCAGCTGGATCGTCAGCATCCGGGCAACGCTCTGGTCGAGCAGTCCAAGGTAATGCAGGTTTTCGCCAACTATCGCGCCAACAAGCTCAATGACGCTATTCTGGCAGCGGACCGTTATCTGGCGCTGTATCCAAGTGGCAAGGACGTGCCCTATATCCTCTACCTCAAGGGCAATTCCTATTTCGCGCAGATCAAGGACATCACGCGTGACCAGCAGCTGTCCAAGGACGCCATCGATACCTATACGCTGCTGATCTCGAACTATCCCAAGTCCGACTATGCCAAGGACGCCAAGGAAAAGCTGCTGGTGGCCTATGACCAGCTGGCTGGCAAGGAAATGTCGGTGGGGCGCTACTACCTGGGCAATGGGCAGTATGCAGCCGCCATCAACCGCTTCCGCGAGGTGGTGGAGACCTGGCAGACCTCGACCCATATCGAGGAGGCGCTGTTCCGCCTGACCGAAGCTTATCTGTCGCTGGGCCTGACCAGCGAGGCCATGTCGGCTGCCGAGGTGCTGGGCCACAACTATCCCTCAAGCAGCTGGTACAAGGAAGCGTTCGATCTGCTCGGTAAGCAAGGCCTGGCGCCTACTGCCAATAGCGGTAGCTGGTTGTCCGGCGTCCGCAAGTAGAGAATACAAGATTTTGTTGCTAGTTTGTTCCGGGGCGCTATGATGCGCCCCGGTTCGTTTTGACGGCATGGACTTGGTCCGCCAATTGCCGTTCCGGACAGACTGCAGCGCCGGCCGGGCGGAAACGGCAATCTGCCTGTGCGTAAGGGGGATTGCGGCTTTCACCGATATGGCGACGGGATGATAGATTGGCGTGAGCATCGGGCTTTGCCGGTGCACCACAAGTTCGGGAATGGTCGCGCATGCTCAACGCGCTCTCGGTTCGCAATATCGTCCTGATCGATCAGCTTGATCTGGCATTGGACGCGGGTATGACGGTGCTGACCGGCGAGACGGGCGCCGGCAAGTCCATCCTGCTCGACGCCCTGACACTGGCGCTGGGCGGACGTGGCGATGCCTCACTGGTGCGCAGCGGGCAGGAGAGCGGCCAGGTTGTTGCGGTGCTGCAGCTGGCGGCGGACCATCCGGCGCGCGAAGCCCTGCGCGACAATGCCATCCCCGATGACGAAGACATTATCCTGCGCCGGGTGCAATTTGCCGATGGCCGCACCCGCGCTTTCATCAATGATCAGCCGGTCTCGGCGGCGCTGCTGCAGCGCGTCGGCAGCCAGATCATCGAGATCCACGGCCAGCATGATGATCGCGCGCTGGTGGATGCGGCAACCCACCGGGCTGCGCTGGATGCCTTTGGCGAGCTCGAGGCCGGCGCAAGCCAGGTGCGGGACGCCTGGGAGGCGCTGAGCACGGCACAGGAGGCTGTGGCAGCGCAAAAGGCCCTGGTGGCCGAGGCGCTCGCCGCCGAGGACTATGCGCGCCACACGGTGGAGGAACTCTCCAAGCTCAAGCCCATCCTGGGCGAAGAGGATGAGCTGGCCGAGCGCCGGCAGCATCTGCAGCAGGTCGAGCGGTCGGTGTCGGACGTGCGCGAGATTGACGACATGCTCAATGGGCCTGCCGCACCGGCTCCGGCTTTGGCCAGCCTGATGCGCCGGCTGATGCGCAAGATTGACGGTGGGTCCACGCTGTTTCAGCCCATCGTGGATACGCTGGACGCCTCGTTGGCGAGCCTTGATCGCACCGGTGATGCGCTTGAAGACCTCAAGCGTGCCATGGCCTACGATCCCGCAGAGCTTGAAGGTGTCGAGGAGCGCCTGTTCGCGCTGCGGGCAATGGCCCGCAAGCACCAGACCAGCTGCGATGGGCTGATCGAGGTGCTGGCCAAATATAGTGGCGACCTCGATACGCTCCAGAGCGGGGAAACCCGGCTGGTGGCACTGGAGGCGGCGCAGGCCAAGGCCATGGACAGCTATCGCAAGTCTGCCGAAACACTGAGTGCAGGTCGCGCCAAGGCCGCCAAGGCGCTGGGCAAGGCCGTAGGCGCCGAATTGCCCGACCTCAAGCTGGGGTCGGCAAAATTCATCGTCGACCACCAGATCGACAGCGCTCGCATTGCGGCCGCCGGCTTTGACCAGATTGCCTTTCATGTGCAGACTAATCCGGGCACGGCGGCCGGGCCGCTGCTCAAGGTCGCTTCGGGCGGCGAACTCAGCCGCTTCCTTTTGGCGCTCAAGGTGGTGCTGGCCGATCGTGGCTCGGCGCCCGTGCTGATCTTTGACGAAATCGACACTGGGGTGGGTGGCGCGGTGGCTGACGCCATTGGTCGCCGGCTGGCCCGGTTGGCCGGCAAGGTGCAGGTTCTGGCCGTTACCCATGCGCCCCAGGTGGCGGCGCGGGCGCAGCGGCACCTGCTGATCGAAAAGCAGATGGTCAAGGAGGGGGCGTTCATGCGCACTCACGTCAAGCCGCTCGACACCGCCGCCCGCCAGGAAGAAGTGGCCCGCATGCTGGCGGGAGCGACGGTGACCGACGAGGCGCGCGCCGCCGCGAGCAAGCTATTGAGCGAAGTGGGGTGACGTTCTTCCCTCTCCCCTTGTGGGAGAGGGTGCCCGAAGGGACACCGAATCTGCGAAAGCGGATTTCGGTTGGGGTGAAGGGTTGCTTCGCTCGCCACGATAGACCAACCATCGCAGACCCCTCATCCGGCGCTGCGCGCCACCTTCTCCCGCAAGGGGAGAAGGAAAGTCAGATGTAGTGAGTAGCCTCATGACCGACCTGTCCACAAAACCCGTCGATGACCTCACCGAAGCCGAGGCGGATGCCGAGCTGGCGCGGCTGGCGCAGGCCATTGCCGATGCCGATATCGCCTATCATCAGCTCGACGCGCCCGAGATGACCGACGCCGATTATGACGCCCTGCGGCGGCGCAACGACGCCATCGAGGTGGCCTTTCCGCATCTGGTGCGCGAGGATAGCCCGTCGATGTCGGTGGGTGCGCCGCCCGCCGAGGGCTTTGCCAAGGTGCGGCATGGCGAGCCGATGCTCAGCCTCGCCAAAGCCTATACCGATGCCGATGTGCTCGATTTCATCGAGCGCGGCCGGCGATTTTTCGAGCGCGACAGGGATCTCGAGATTGCCTTTACCGCCGAGCCCAAGATCGACGGGCTGTCCGCATCGTTGCGCTATGAGAAGGGCGTGTTCGTGCAGGGCGCCACACGCGGCGACGGCACGGTGGGCGAGGACATCACCGCCAATCTGCGCACCATTGCCGATATTCCGGAGCGCCTCGCCGGATCGGGCTGGCCGGACGTGATCGAAATCCGCGGCGAAGTCTATATGAGCTATGCCGAATTCCAGGCGCTCAAGGCGCGTTCGGC
>JAHJOS010000072.1 GCA_018820005.1 Alphaproteobacteria bacterium
ATGAGATCGTCCAGGAGGCCACCGTTGGCGTTGATGGCACAGACATCAAGATCGGGCTGATCGGTGAGATCGGCGTTTCCGCGGATTTCACCGCGGAGGAAGAAAAGTCGCTGCGAGCGGCAGCACGGGCGCAGGTGCGCACGGGGCTCCCACTGATGATCCACCTGCCGGGATGGTTCCGTCTGGGTCACAAGGTACTCGATATCGCCGAGGAAGAGGGAGCAGAGCTTCGTCACACGGTGCTGTGCCACATGAACCCCTCGCATGACGATCTCGCCTACCAGCAGGAACTCGCCTCGCGCGGTGCCTTCCTGGAATACGACATGATCGGCATGGATTTCTTCTATGCAGATCAACAGGTCCAATGCCCGAGCGATGAGGAAGCGGCACGCGCCATCGTCAAGCTGGTGGAGCAGGGGGCTATCGACCGTATCCTGCTGTCCCACGACGTTTTCTTGAAGATGATGCTGACCCGCTATGGCGGCAATGGCTATGCCTACATCCTCAAGCATTTCCTGCCGCGACTGAAGCGCCACGGCCTGAGTGATCGGCAGCTCGAGATCCTCATGCGTGACAATCCGAGATCGGTCTTCGAGGCCAAGACCTGATCAAAAGACGATAAACGATGGAAAAAATCATGACAAAGAAAATTCTACTCGTCGGTGAGAGCTGGGTAAGTTCTGCCACCCACTACAAGGGGTTCGACCAGTTTGGCAGCGTCACGTTTCACCTCGGCGCCGAGCCGCTGGTCAAAGCGCTTGAAGGCAGCGAATTTGAACTGACCTACATGACAGCGCATGATGCGGTTGAGAAATTCCCCTTCGAAATGGAGGGGCTCAACGCCTATGACGTGATCATTCTGTCGGATATCGGCGCCAACTCCCTGTTGTTGCCGCCTGCCGTCTGGTTGCACTCCAAGACGGTGCCAAACAGGCTTAAACTGATCAAGGCGTGGGTGGAAAAAGGCGGCGGACTGTTGATGGTCGGTGGCTATTTCTCGTTCCAGGGGATCGACGGCAAGGCCCGTTGGCGCCGCACGCCAGTCGAGGACGTGCTGCCAGTGACCTGCCTGCCATATGATGACCGGGTCGAGATCCCCGAGGGGACCGGCGCCGTCATCGTCAAGGCAGATCATCCCACTGTTGCCGGCATGGAGGGCGAATGGCCCGTGCTCCTAGGGGTCAACGAAGTTGAAGTCCGCGACCGCGCCGATGTCGAGGTGATCGCCCGCCTTCCGGATGATCAAGGAGGCCATCCGCTGCTGGTTACCGGTACCTTTGGCAATGGTAGAAGCGCTGCCTGGACATCCGATATCGGCCCAAACTGGCTGTCGCCCGCATTTTGCGAATGGGAGGGCTATGGTCGCCTTTGGAAGAATATCCTGGGATGGCTTAGCGAAAAGGGTTGAGACGACGGCGGCCCATCATGATGTGCATCAGCGCGCCAGGATGGACCGCATCTCTTCACTGGTCGGGAAGGCTGACCGCGTGCCGCGGCGGCTGACAGTCAAGGCAGACGCAGAGGCAGCATGGCTGATGGCACGGCTGTCGAGTTCGACACCGCGCAGTGCAGCCGATGCCAGGGCCACTGCCATGAAAGTGTCGCCGGCCCCGGTGGTGTCGATCGCTTTGGTGGCAACAGCCGGTATCGTTGCAATGGCTGCATTTCGGCTTGCCAGAAGCGCACCGTGGCTACCAAGCGTCAGCACGACGTGGCGTACGCCAGACTGTAGCAACCGATCGGTCGCCGTGCCATCTGAGGATCCGGTCAGGCTTTCGGCTTCGCCCCGGTTCAAGAATGCGATGTCGACCAGTGGCCAGAAGGCCCCGAAATACGGCCTGAGCGGCGAGGGGTTGAATGCGGTGACGAGGTTGCGACGGCGCGCTTCCTGCAAAAGGCCAAGCGTGGTCGCTTCGCTGAGATTGCCTTGGAGAACCATGAGGTCGCCAGCGGAGGCACCGTCAAGTGCGGCGATGGCATCCCGAGGTGTCAGCGAGCCCGCCGAATCCGTGGTGGTCACGATGGCGTTTTCGCCGTCCGGCGTCGTGAAGATGATGGAAAAGTCGCTGGAGCGGCCGGCCAAGGCAATAAGCTTCGCCTCGATCGGTTCTGGCGCCAATTGATTGCGAATGGTCTGGGCGCGGAAATCCTCGCCCACGGCCGCGACCAGAGTGGTGGGCAGGCCTGTGCGGCCCATGACCACGGCCTGGTTCGCACCCTTGCCGCCAAGGTCGCGCGTTTCTTCGCGACCGAGGATCGAAGCCCCGGCTTCCGGCATGGTCGAAACGGATATGGTCTCGTCGACAGCGACG
>JAHJOS010000575.1 GCA_018820005.1 Alphaproteobacteria bacterium
GCCGCTGCGTGGCAAGATCCTCAATGTCGAGCGTGCCCGTTTCGACCGCATGATTTCGTCCGATCAGGTCGGCACGCTGATCACGGCGCTGGGCACCGGCATTGGCCGCGAAGAGTTCAACGCCGACAAGCTGCGCTACCACAAGATCATCATCATGACCGACGCCGACGTGGACGGCGCCCATATCCGTACGCTTCTGCTGACCTTCTTCTATCGCCAGACGCCCGAGCTGATCGAGCGCGGCCATATCTACATCGCCCAGCCGCCGCTCTACAAAGCCATGCGCGGCAAGTCCGAGCAATATCTCAAGGACGAACGGGCGCTCGAGGATTATCTGCTCGATTACGGCCTTGACGAAGCCGTGTTCAAGACCCAGCACGGCACCGAACACGCCGGCGCTGACCTGATGGGCATCCTGCAGCAGGCCCGCGACATCGTCAAAGCCATCGACAATCTCAACACCCGCTACAACCGTAGCCTGGTTGAACAGGCCGCCATCGTCGGCGGTCTCGATCCCGAAGGCCTCAGCGATCCAGCCCGTATCAGCAAGACCATGGAACGCGTCGCCAACCGGCTCGACCGCATTTCCGATGAGCTGGAGCGCGGCTGGTCCGGCGAGATCACCGATGAAGAAGGCCTGGCCTTCTCGCGCACCGTGCGCGGCGTCACCGAGACCCATCAGCTCGATCGCGCCCTGCTCCAGAGCGCCGATGCGCGCAAACTGCGCCAACTGGCCGACCGGCTCGACGAAATCTATGGCGGCGTCCCCACGCTGACCCGCAAGGGCGAAGTGACCCAGATCTATGGGCCCGCCAGCCTGTTCAAGACCGTCACCGATGCCGGCCGCAAGGGCGTTACCATGCAGCGCTATAAGGGCCTGGGCGAAATGAACGCCTCCCAGCTCTGGGAAACCACGCTCGACCCCAACGCCCGCACCCTGCTCAAGGTCGAGATCAACCAGACCGACGAAGCCGACCAGATCTTTACAGCTCTGATGGGCGACCTGGTCGAACCCCGCCGCGAATTCATCCAGGACAACGCGCTCAGCGTGTCCAACCTCGACGTCTAGGATTTGCGTTGGCGCGCGCGTGCGCCAGCGTTGAACGACAAAGCGCATGACGCGCTGTAGCCAATCCAAAGGGTAGGGTGCGTCATGGCAAAACTGTTGCGCGATAGCCGGGCAATCATTCGCCGCCTGAATGCAGACGGCTTTGTTCTTGTTTCCAGCCGTGGCTCGCACCATAAGTATCGCCATCCTGGGCGCGACAGGATTGTCATCCTGCCGCATCCCCGCAATGATATCCCGCTCGGCACCGTCCGATCGATCTATCGGCAGGCAGGTTGGAACACTGATGCATGATCCGCACTACATTGCTCTGATCCATAAGGACCCTGACTCGGGCTATGGGGTCTCTTTCCCCGACGTGCCCGGGATCATTGCCGTCGCCGACACGCTTGATGAAGCGATCGCGCAGGGCGCGGCCGTTCTGGCCTTTGCCTTTGAAGACTGGGTTGGTCAGCGTCCGATGCCCCGGTCTTTGGAGCAATTGCGCCTCGACCTCCAATTTCAGGAGGACGCCAATGACGCTATCGTGGCCGCCATCCTGCCCTCTCCAGACTATTATCAAGCGGCCGAATAGTCTTCAGCGTTACCCGCTGGCTGGCCCTGGTTCCCCCGGCAGCGGCCCCTCCACCACTGGCGCCGGGTCGCCCGTCCACCGCATGCGATACACATCCCCCTGCCGAACCGACTGCACCGCCGCCGGGCGCAGCGCCACGATGCAAATGCCCCCGCTGTGTCGTACCGAGGGATAGACAATGCCGTTGACGCCCGCCGCCCGAGCAGCCAAAGCCAGTTGATTGCCAACGGGATAGGCAGCGGCGATGTCGCTGCCCAGCGCCGGATGCTCCGGCATGTCCCGCAGGTCGAGATAGTCACCTGCCTGGCTACAAACCATCTCGGCATAGTCCACCACGGCCTCATACCGTCCGGCAGCGGCGAGGAACGCCGTCAGGTGAAAGCCCACTTCGACCAGGCAGGTCTGCGTGCTCAGCGCGGCATACCAGGCACCCCGATTGGCATCATTGAAGCGATTGGGCGCTCTGGGCTTGGCATAGGCAAAGCTGGCATTGATGAAATGGGCGTGTGGCACATCATAGACCAGCTCCTTGGCCGCCAGCCCCGAAATGCCGCGTTGCTCTGCCATCTGGCGTTGGCTCGTCGCCCCTTCGATTTCGGCCAGCATCGCCAGCTCGTCAGCGCCATCGACAAGGCTGGCCAGCACCGATTCGCGCAGCCGGGCCGTCGAAACCAGCCGCACCGTGCGCGGATAGGCCACGGTGATGATGGGAACACCGGCGACCAGCAAATCAAAGCCCCCCGCGCACCGCATCCACATAGCGGCGCACCTCGAGCATTTGGGGAATGCCGCCCTTGAGCATGGATTCGATCGGGCTTTGCCGTCCGAACAGCGGGCCGCTATTGGCCAGCCGGACCCAGTCATCCGCCATACCATCGGCAAACAGCAGGTGCAGGCCCTTGTAGATCCCCACCAGCGCCGAAATGCGCGTCATCTGGTCCTGGCTGAGCGGCTTAATCTTCTCGCTCGCCTTGAGACGCTCCCAGGTGCTGGTCGATACATCGAGCAGCGCCGCCGCCTGCTGCCCGCTGAGCTGCCATTGCTCGATCAGCCGCCGATAGGCCTTGAGCGCCACGCCCGATAGCCGCGCCCGGTCGGTTTCGGCCGAAAAATCCTGTCGCTCTGCAACCGCTGCCACCCCGAACATGACGGATCTCCATCAAATGAGTAGATACCTATACATCAAATGATGGCTCATTGTCCACAATACAAGCGCGCGCCGCACCATCCCATAATCGTCTGCAGGCCCGACTGTTCACCACCGTGATCAATCCGTTCGGGCAAAAGTCCTTGGCGGCCGGGCTATGCACCACTAGCTAAAGTCCAACAACAGCTACAAGATCGTGGCATTTCCAGCGCGCAGGTCCATTTTCATGAAAAACATCGGCTTCCTCTCCTTCGGCCATTGGTCGCCCTCGCCCCAGTCCGGCACCCGCTCGGCTGGTGATGCGCTGTTGCAATCGATCGATCTAGCCGTCGCCGCCGAAGAACTGGGCGCCGATGGCGCCTATTTCCGTGTGCACCACTTTGCCCGCCAGCTCGCCTCGCCGTTTCCGCTGCTGGCCGCCGTCGGCGCGCGCACCAAAAAGATCGAGATCGGCACCGCCGTCATCGATATGCGCTACGAAAATCCCCTCTACATGGCCGAAGATGCCGGCGCCGCC
>JAHJOS010000576.1 GCA_018820005.1 Alphaproteobacteria bacterium
GCATTGTCACCCCATGCGTCTGCAAGGCCACAGGCAGGGCGCCCGCCACGTCGGCGAGCCCCCCCGTCTTGATCAGCGGATAGACCTCGGAAGCAACCGAGAGAACTTCGATCATCGTCCCGCCAGATATTTATTGATCATTGCCTGGGTGACGAGCGTCACCCCTTCGTCACTGCGCCGGAACCATTTTGCGTCGAACTCGGGATCTTCGCCAACGACAAGACCTTCCGGAATATTGACGCCGCGGTCGATCGCCACCTTGGTCAGGCGAGCATTGCGACCGATGTCACAATAGGGCAGCACCACCGCCTCATTCAGCATCGAATAGGAGTGGACCCGTGAACCGGTGGACAGCAGCGTCTTCTGCAGATGTCCGCCCGAGACGATACAATCGCCCGAGACCAGTGAATTGACTGCCGACCCGCGCCGTCCATCGAAATCATGCACGAACTTGGCAGGTGGAGTAATTTCCGCATAGGTCCAGATCGGCCAGTCGCGGTCATAGAGGTCCAACTGCGGCTTGATGTCGGTCAGATCGATCGACGCCTTCCAATAGGCATCGATGGTACCAACGTCGCGCCAATAGCTGACTTCTTCATTGCTCGACCGCACGCAGGAGCGCGGGAAGCGATGCGCCCAGGCGGTGCCGTTCTTGACAATATAGGGAATGATGTCCTTGCCGAAATCGCGGCTGGAGCCTTCCGTAGCCGCGTCACGACGCAGCTGTTCCATCAAAAAGCGCGTCTCGAACACATAAATGCCCATCGATGCCAGCGCCATTTCCGGCTTGTCCGGAATACCCGGCGGATCCTTTGGCTTCTCGACGAAATCGACTACGCGATCTCGCCCGTCCACATGCATCACGCCAAAGCCAACGGCTTCCATGCGCGGGACTTCCAGGCAACCGATCGTCACGTCGGCACCGGTGTCCACATGCTGGCGCAGCATGATTTCATAGTCCATCTTGTAGATGTGATCGCCGGCCAGAATGACGATATAGCGGGCGCCCGAATCCTCGATGATATCCATGTTCTGGTACACCGCGTCCGCCGTGCCGGCGTACCACATATCCTCACGCACCCGCTGGCTGGCCGGCAGCACGTCAAAGCTCTCGTTGCGCTCGGGCCGCAGGAAGTTCCAGCCACGCGACAGATGCCGGATCAGGCTGTGCGCCTGATACTGGGTGGCCACCGAAATGCGGCGGATGCCCGAGTTGATGGCATTGCTCAAGGCGAAATCGATGATGCGCGACTTGCCGCCGAAATACACAGCCGGCTTGGCGCGTCGGTCGGTCAATTCCATCAGCCGCGTGCCGCGCCCACCGGCCAGCACGTAAGCCATGGCCTCACGGGCCAGCGGCGATGGTACTCTGTAGTCTGCCATTCTTCTAACCCTCCACTACTGCCCGGTTCCCGGGACGTATTCTGCTCTGCCGGATCACGCCGGCTCGAACTTCAAAAACAATGTCGACAGCGGCGGCAGATAGATTTCTGCCTCCGCTGGCCAGTGCCGTCCCTCAACGGCATAGGCCTCGACGGCACCCTGGTTGCCGGTATTGGACCCTGAATACCAACCCGCGTCGGTATTGATCCGCTCAACCCATTTCCCCGCGATGGGCATGGGTATCTTGTATCCCGAACGTGGCACGGGCGTGAAATTGGATACCACCAGGATAGGCGAACTGCCCGGCGCCTTGCGCAGCCAGGCAAAAACCGAATTGGCGTGGTCATTGCCGATGACCCATTCGAAGCCATCTGGTTCGCAGTCACGCTCATGCAGTGCCGGCAACTCGCGATACGCCAGGTTCAGATCTGCAATCAGTCGGCGCACGCCTTCGTGCATGCCGGCGTCAAGCAGGTTCCAATCCAGCGCCCGGCTATCGGCCCATTCCTCGCGCTGAGCGAACTCCTGGCCCATGAACAGCAGCTTCTTGCCCGGATGGCCCCACATGAAGGCGTAATAGGCGCGCAGATTGGCAAATTTCTGCCAGTCGTCGCCAGGCATCTTTTCGAGCATCGAGCCTTTGCCATGGACGACTTCGTCATGGCTCAGCGGCAGAACGAAATTCTCGCTGAACGCATAGACCGACCCGAAAGTCATATCGTTGTGGTGGTATTTGCGATGCACGGCCTCGCGGCTCATGAACCGCAGTGTGTCGTTCATGAAGCCCATGTTCCACTTGAAACCGAACCCCAGACCGCCAACGTCCACCGGCTTGCTGACGCCCGGCCAGGAAGTGCTTTCTTCCGCTATCATGAAGGTGCCGGGGTGCAGGCGATAGGCTTCCGTATTGACCCGCTTGAGAAACTCAACTGCCTCAAGGTTCTCGTTGCCGCCGAACTTGTTGGGCACCCACTGCCCGCTCTGGCGCGAGTAATCCAGATACAGCATGGACGCAACAGCATCGACACGCAGGCCATCGATATGGAATTTTTCCAGCCAATAGAGCGCGTTATTGACCAGGAAGCTGACCACTTCGCTGCGCCCGAAATTGTAGATCGCCGTATTCCAGTCCGGATGAAACCCCTGGCGCGGATCAGCGTGTTCGTAGAGCGCCGTACCATCGAAATGCGCCAGCCCATGCGCATCGGTCGGGAAATGGGCAGGCACCCAGTCGAGGATAATGCCTAAACCGGCCTCGTGTGCAGCATCGACGAAACGGGCAAACCCTGCCGGATCACCAAAGCGGGCGGTCGGCGCGTACATGCCCGTCGGCTGGTAACCCCAGCTCGGGTCATACGGATGCTCAGTGATCGGGAGCAGCTCGATATGGGTGTACCCCATGTCCGCAGCATAGGGCACCAGCTGCTCGGCCAATTGGTCATAGCTGAGAAAGCCGCCATCGGGCCGCTTGCGCCAGCTGCCGAGATGAACCTCGTAGATCGACATCGGCGTGCGGCGCCAGTCGCGGGAAGCCCGCTCCTCGATATACCGACTATCGGTCCAGACAAACTCAGTGGGATCGGGGACCACCGACGCAGTCTTGGGCCGCATTTCAGACTGCCGCGCAAAAGGATCGGCCTTGAGCGGCTGCGTTACGCCATCGGCGCCGACAATTTCGTATTTGTAGAGCGTGCCGGTACCCAAAACAGGGATGAACACTTCCCAGATGCCGTGTTCAAAACGGTTGCGCATA
>JAHJOS010000577.1 GCA_018820005.1 Alphaproteobacteria bacterium
CCGCCCGACAGCTGGGCCGGACGCCGGTCAGCATAGGCATCCATCTGCATCAGCTTGAGCATCTCAAGTGCACGGGCCCGACGCTCGACTATGGGCACACCGGCCATCTTGAGGCTGAAGGCGACATTGTCGACCAGGTCGAGATGGGGAAACAGCGCGTAGGACTGGAACATCATAGCCGTGCCGCGCTTGGCGGGCGGCAGATTGGTGACCACGGTATTGCCGAGGCGGATGTCGCCGATCGAGACGCTTTCGTGCCCGGCAATCATGCGCAAAGTCGAGGATTTGCCGCAGCCCGAGGGGCCGAACAGACAGCAATAGCTGCCGGCTGGGATCTTGAGGGAGATGGAGTCGACAGCGGTCGACTTCCCGTAGATCTTGGATACGGAGGCCAGGTCAATCTCGGCGGCTTTGGTCATGCGGCGCTCCCGGGTTAACGCCCCTTGCTATGCATGCCCCGTGCCAATTGTGTGCTGCGCAGCCAAAGCCTTGCAGCAGCGGGGAAAATCCACGCCGCGGCAAACGCCTTCATTTGAGGCGCAACCCATCCCTGCTTGCAAATTAAGCATTTGCGCACATTCTTCGCCCAGATTGTATGCAATCCTGTGTGGTGATCGTGTGCGACAATTTCCTTTCGCTTCGCTGCGTTTGTTTCTATGAAGGAGCGACAGGGTGAACCATGACCATCGCCGACCCGCAGCTGACGCTATTGAACTCCCCACCGGCCCAGGCCGGCGAAGACCGTGCCATGACCATTCGCGACCATTTGCGCGACGCAATCGTGGACCGGCGCCTGGCGCCGGGTACCAAGCTGTCTGAAGCCGAAGTGGGCACGCTGTTCGATGTGAGCCGCACGGTGGTGCGCGCGGCGCTGCAGGCGCTGGCCTTTGAGGGCCTCGTCAAATCAGAACGCAACCGCGGGGCCTTTGTTGCCAATCCGAGCCCGGAAGAAGCGCGCCAGGTGTTCGATTCCCGTCGGCTGATCGAGCCGGGCATTGCCCGGGCAGCGGCCGGCCGGCTCAGCCCTGGCGATATCGCCACTTTCCGCAAGCAGTTGATCGAGGAAAGCCGGCTGTTGGCCGAGCGCGGTGCCCTCGCCCGCCGGGCCGAGATTCGCGCGTCAGGCGACTTCCACCTGCTGCTGGCGAGTGTCGCCGGCAATGTGATCCTGCACCGGTTCATGGAAGAGCTGGTGGCGCGTTCGTCGCTGGTGATTGCGCTCTATGGCAATTCCGGCGCGTCGAGCTGCGGCCACAATGAGCATGCCGATATCCTGGCGGCGCTGGAGAGCGGCGACGGTGAGCGCGCGGCGCAGCTGCTGGTGACCCATATAAATCACATCGAGGCCGACCTCGACCTGCGGCATAGCACCGGCTTGCCCTTGCGCGAGGCGCTTTCGCGCTAGGGGCTGGCGCGACAAACCTTCGGTTTGCGCTGAACTAGCAGGTCCGCAGTGGCAGGCAGAGCGGGCGGCCATAGGCCGGGTCGGTGATGATCATGGCGTCGACATTGAACACCCGGGCGATCAGATCCTGTGTCATCAGGTCATCGGGCGTGCCGTAGGCGGCAACGCCGCCATCGCGCATGAACACCAGCTGGTCAGCATAGCGCGCGGCGAGGTTGAGATCATGCAGCACGAGCACGACGGTGCGCCCGAATTCCGCATTGAGCTGGCGTACCAGGTCGAGGCAATCAAGCTGGTGGGCGAGATCGAGATGGTTGACCGGCTCGTCAAGGCAGACGATTTCGGTTTCCTGCGCCAGCACCATGGCGATCCAGACGCGCTGCACCTGCCCGCCTGACAGCGAGCCCAACGGGCGGTCGCGCAGGCTGGTGACGCCGGTGCCAGCCATGGCGGCCTCGAGCGCGCGGGTGTCCTGGCTATCCCAGCGCTGCAGCATGGTCTGGTGTGGATAGCGGCCGAGGCGGACCAGCTCTTCCACTGTCATGTCCTCGGGCGCCGAAGGGTTTTGGGCCAAGAGGCCAATGTGGCGCGCCAGGGCCTTTTCGGAGAGATCGGCGACGCCGATATCCTCCAGCATCACCCGGCCGGAGACGGGGCGGTGGAGGCGCCGGATGGCGCGCAGCAAGGTGGATTTGCCACAGCCATTAGGACCGGCGAGGACGGTGATCTTGCCGCGTGGAATGTCCAGCGACACGGTGTCGAGCACCGTCTTGCCGGGATAGGCCAGGGTGAGACTGTCGATGGAAATGCTAGGGGCGGGATTAGCCGTCATGACGTTGTTTGCTCATGAGCAGGAAGAGGAAATAAGGAGCGCCGATGATGGCGGTGACGGTGCCAGCCGGCACCTCGGTGGGCGAAAACAGGACACGGACCACCAGATCTGCCCCGACCAGCATGAACGCGCCGAGCAGGAAGCTGCCGATGATGCCAGCCACCATGGAGCGGCCGACGATGAGCCGCGCCAGATGCGGCGCCATGAGGCCGACAAAGCCAATGGCGCCGACAAAGGCCACCGAAACGGCCGTGAGTGCGGCGGCGACGGCAAACACCAAGAGGCGAAATACCGGAAGATCGAGCCCGACGCTGCGGGCCGAGATTTCGTCGAGGTCAGCGGGCGGCAGCTTGCGGGCCACGGCCAGCGCGAGCGCGAGCAGCGGCAGGAGCAAAAGAGCGGTGATCTGGATTTCGGTCCAGTTGACCTCGTTCACTGCGCCGGCGATCCAGCGGGCGGCCTGGCTGGTGCGATAGATGGGGCCGACCAGCATCATGACCATGACCAGCGCCTTGGCCACGGCGCCTACGGCAATGCCGAACAGCAGCAGGCGCACCGCCGAGACGGACTGGCTGCCGCTGAGCAGGAAGACGGCGGCGATACCCAGCGTGGCGCCGGCCATGGCGGCCAGGGGCTGAAAGACGATGGAGGTGACCAGGGTATTGGACTTGTCCGAGAGCGCGGCGAGGAAGATCACTACGCCCAGCGCGCCGCCGTCGATGACGCCCAACACGCCCGGCGAGGCCAGGGAATTGCGGGTGATCTTCTGCAGCAGGAAGCCGGCTACGGCCATGCCGCCACCGGCCAGGATGGCGATGACCACGCGCGGCAGGCGCAGCTGCAGCACGATGAGAGACTGGGTCTTGTCACCGGCGCCCAGGATCACGGCGGCGACGCGATCGATGGGGATCCAGCTCGAGCCGAAGGCGACGCCGCTGAGCGCCAGGACGGCCGTGGCGATGGTCATGATGGACAACAGCAGCGGCGCCCGCGTTGCCGTGAGGGCGGGAAGGAACGGGGTCATGCGGCTCTCCCGCGCAGCAGCAGCACCAAGACGAGACCGCCCACCACGGCGGTGACGGCGCCGACCGGGGCCTCGACCGGGTAGATGACAAAGCGGGCCAGCACATCGGCCAGGGTGGTGTAGATGGCGCCGATCAGCGCGGCAGCCAGCATGAGAGGTCCGTGGCGCTGGCCGGCGAGGCGGCGGGCGGCATGGGGCACGACGAGGCCGACAAAGCTCACCGGCCCGGCCATGGCGACGGCGGCGCCGCTGAGCAAGGAAATGGCGAGGAAGCAGCCGATACGAACCAGGCTCACTGGCACGCCGAGACTCACCGCCGTGGCATCATCGGCCTGCAGAGCATCGAGCGGTCGCACCAGGGCAAAGGCAATGGCCGCGCCGGCAGCAATGAACGGCAGGCCATTGATGGCCAGGGCCATGGGGCGATCGACAAAGGAGCCGGCCAGCCAGAACAGCAGGTTCTGCATCTGCGCTTCATTGCTGGTGAGGATCAATTGCACCACCGACTGCCCGAGCCCGGCGATGGTGACGCCGATCAGCACGATACGAATAGGGGAAATGCCCCCTGCCCCGGCCGCAATGGCAAAGACCAGCATGCTGGTGAGCAGCGCGCCAAGCGCGGCGACCAGCGAGAGGCCGGTGAGCGAAGTGATGCCCAGCGTGGCGCTGGCCAGAACAACGGCCAGCGAGGCGCCGGCATTGAGCCCCAGCGTATCGGGCGAGGCAATGCGGTTGCGCGAGAGGGTCTGCACCAGCACGCCGGCGACACCCAGGCCCGCGCCGACCATGGGCGCGAGAATGGCGCGCGGCAGGCGCAGATTGACCAGAACCGTGGCGGTCTCGGAGCCATCGAAGGCGAAAACCGCGTGATAGAGCTGATCGAGGCCATAGAGGCGGTAGCCGACGGTGACGCTGACCAGCATCGCGGTAATCAGCAGCGCGGACAGGCCTGCAATGGTGACTGCGAAGCTCTGCCGGGCCGATCTGGCGCGGGGGACGGTCATGGCTTGGCTCAAGGCGACATCCGTAACTTGAGATTGACAGTCATATTAGTTTCTGTCTGATTGCGCAGACCATTTTATGACCTACCTTGTCAAGTTAGAGAGTGCAAATGTCCCTGCTTCGATCCACCCGAATTGCCCTGGTGGCGCTGGCCGTGCTGGCTGGCCTGCAGCCGGTCATCGCCCGGGACATCACCCATGCCATGGGCGTCACCGATGTGCCCGACCATCCGCAACGCATTGTGGTTTTGACCAATGAGGGCACCGAGGCGCTGCTGGCGGTGGGCATTACGCCTGCGGGCGCAGTGCGCTCCTGGCTGGGCTCACCCTGGTATGACCATATCGCGGCAGGGATGGACGATGTGACAGTGGTGGGCGAGGAATCAGCGGTGGACCTCGAGGCCATTGCGGCGCTGCAGCCCGACCTGATCATCGGCAACAAGACACGACAGGAAAAGATCTATGACCAGCTGTCGGCCATTGCCCCGACCGTGATGTCCGAGCGCCTGCGTGGCGACTGGAAGATCAATATGGCGCTCTATGCCGATGCGGCCGGGGTGAAGGACGCGGGTACTGCGGCGCTGGCGGCGTTTGACGGCCGCGTGCAGGCGCTGGCGGCGGAAGCCGGGCCACTGCTTGGGGAACGCATCTCGCTGGCGCGCTTCATGCCGTCGATGACGCGCATGTATTACAAGGACACGTTCGCCGGGCTGATCCTGTCGGAAATCGGCTTTGCGCGTCCGGCCATCCAGGACCAGGACGCCTTTGCCGACGAGATCGGCAAGGAGCGCATTCCCGACCTCGACGGCGATCGCCTGTTCTACTTTGTCTACGAGACCGGCGACGGCGCGGGCAACAACCAGGCCAGCGACTGGCTGGCCGATCCGCTGTGGCTGAACCTGCCCGTCGTCAAGGCCGGCAAGGCCTTCCCCGTGTCGGATGCCATCTGGAACACGGCTGGCGGCTATATCGCTGCCAATCTGATGCTGGACGATATCGAGGCAAATTTCGGCCTCGCCTCGACCCGATGATCCGGGCCGCCACCACTTATTGCTGACTGATTTTTCGAAAGACTGACCATGTTGTTGCGTGCCCTTGCCAGCCTTGCCGTCGCCATTGCGCTCACGGCCCTGCCCGCCGCCGCCCGGGAGGTGACCCATGCCATGGGCAGCACCGAAGTACCCGACCAGCCGCTGCGCGTCGTGATCCTGACCAATGAGGGCACCGAGGCGCTGCTGCATCTGGGCGTGGTGCCGGTGGGTGCGGCGCAGAGTTGGGACGCCGACCCGCTCTATGCGCATCTGCAGCCGCTGCTGGGCGATGCGGTGTCGCTGGGGACCGAGACGGCGATCAATCTCGAGCTGGTGGCGGCGCTGGAGCCGGATTTGATCATCGGCTCCAAGGTGCGGCAAGAGAAGATATATAGCCAGCTCTCGGCCATCGCCCCCACGGTGATGTCGGAGACGCTGGGCGCGACGTGGCTGGAGAACTACCAGTTCTATGGCACGGTGCTGGGCCTGGGCGAGCAAGCCAGGGCCAATGTGGCGGCACTTGAGGCGCGCGCTGATGCGCTGGCGACGGCCATTGGCGAGGGCGTTAAAGACGAAATCTCCATGGTGCGCTTCTCGCCGGCACGGGTGCGCATCTACCAAAAGGCCAGCTTCCCTGGCGTGGTGCTGGACCTGGTGGGCTTTGCCCGTCCACCGGCGCAGGACAAGGACCAGACTTTCGAGGAGGTGACCAAGGAGCGCATTCCGGACATGGCCGGCGATCGCATCTTCTATTTCTCTGCCGACAATGATGCACAGGACGACGAGGCCAATCTCGACGACTGGCTGGCCGACCCGCTGTGGCAGACGCTGGAGGCGGTGAAGACCGGGCGGACGCAGCGCGTCAGTGAATTGGCCTGGAACGCCGGCGGCGGCATCTATTGCGCCCATATGATGCTTGATGACCTGGCCGAAATCTATGGCGTCACTCTGCCGCCCGTCGCATCCTGAGCATGGCGCAGTTCTGCACCGATATTGCCCGGGCCTGCGGCGAGCCACTGGCAGGCACGGGTGCGCTGGCCGAGCGCCATTTGTTCCTGCGCTGGCCCAAGGGTAAATGGCGGCGGCCGCGCTACGAAGCCGCCGATCTCGACCCCGCGGTGCGGGCGGCAATGATTGACGCCATCGCGCACGGCAACTATGTGGGCCTGTTCGCCAACGATGGGTCGGAACTGGAACTGGTGAGTTTTCCGGACGGCGTGCGCCTCCTGCCGCGTGATGCGGCGCATGCGGCCGAGCTGATCGCCGCCTGGGGCCAAGGCACGCCCCTGCCCGGCATCGCCATCGGCCACCGGGTTATCCTGTGCTGCACCGACGCCAAGACAGATGCGTGCTGCGCGCGTTACGGGTTTGGCATCTACAAGGCCATGGCCGAACAGGCGCCTGCGCTGGGCCTTGAGGTGCTGCAGGTCACCCATATCGGCGGCTGCCACTTTGCCCCTTCGGTGATCGTGATGCCGGAGCGCCGTCGCTATGGACGGCTGACGCCGGAGATGGTGGGGGATTTTCTGGCGGCCATTGCCGGGGAACGGCTCTATTTGCCGGCCTATAAGGGCGACCCCAGCCTCGGCGAAATGGA
>JAHJOS010000578.1 GCA_018820005.1 Alphaproteobacteria bacterium
CAGATGATCGAGCCGGTGCCGGTCCGGCCCCAGATAGCTGCGCGTCTCGATATAGAGATGTTCCCGATCGATTTGGCTGGCAAGCCGCGTCGCCATCACCCGCCCATCCTCGGGCACGTTGATGACATCATCAAAGCCCAGCTCGATATTTGCCTGCACTTCGTCCGGTTTGGCCTCGCGCAGGAAGAGGATCACCGGCGCAAAGCTCAGGCTCACCGAGCCCGACTGCCGCGCCGCCTTGATTACCTGCAGCCGCGCCGCCACGTCGAAATCGAAATGCACCAGGAAAAACACCAGCCGGTGGTCAAAACTGTGCGGCGCCAGCCGCACCGAATGCGCGCGGATCGACCCGAACCGCAGCTTCTCGGCCAGCCGCATCAGCGCCTCGCCATCGGCCTCGTTGCTGGCGCGCACGATCGCGACGCAATGGGCCAGTATGGCTGGGTCGGCGGGATGGCTATGCATGGTCCGGACCTCCCAATCCTTCCTGCTCCCCCCAATCGTGCCAGCAAGGGCTTAACGATGCGCTATGGTTGCCTAGCGCCGCTTGAGCCACCCCTCCATGCGCTCGAGCGCCTGCGCGATGCTCGCCGCCGTACCCGCATAAGAGAACCGCACGTAGCCATTGCCATCCACGCGGTCGAAATCCACCCCCGGCGTCGCCGCCACCCCCGCCTCGTCGAGCAGCCGCTCGCAGAACCCCATCGCGTCATTGGAAAACGGCGCAATCCCGGCATAGTCATAAAACGCCCCGTCCGACGCCCGCCCGACGTCAAACCCCAGCGCCGCCAGCCCCTGGTTGAGCAGTAACCGATTGGTTGCGTATCCAGCTTTCTGTTCCTCCGCGTAGTCGCGTTCGCCCAGCGCTGCCGTCGCTGCAATCTGGCTCAGCGTCGGCGCGGATATGAACAAATTCTGCTGCAGGATTTCCGCCCGCCGCACCAGACGCTCGGGCAGCACCATCCAGCCGATGCGCCAGCCCGTCATGCAGTAGTATTTCGAAAAGCTGTTGATGATGATGGCCTGGTCAGTCAGCTCCAGCGCACTCACCGACGGCCCGCGATAATCCAGTCCATGGTAAATTTCGTCCGATATCAGCGTCACGCCCAGCCGGGCGCAGGTGGCCACGATATCGGCCAGCCCTGCCCGATCCACCGCCGCGCCCGTCGGATTGGCCGGGCTGGCAAACAGCAGCCCCTCAAACGGCTCCCGAGCATGTGCTGCCGCGATATCGGCCCCGCTCAGGTGCCAGCCATTGGCCGCGCTCAGCCCGATTTCGGTTACCGCGAACCCCAGCCCCAGTAGCGTATTGATATAGGCCGGATAGCCCGGTCGCGTCACCGCGATGCGGGCGCCGGGCCGGAACGCGGCATGAAACGCCAGGATGAAACCCGACGACGACCCCATGGTGCACACGATCGCCTCAGGATCGACCACCACGCCATGCTGGTCCCCATAATAACCCGCCAGCCCCTCGCGCAGGCCGATCAGCCCCTTGGCATTGGTATAGCCCTGCGCATCGGGCAGCGCCCTGCGTACGGCCTCCAGCACGCGCGGCGCCGGGGGTGAACCGGGTTCCCCCAGTTCGAGATGGCAGATGCTGCGGCCCGCCGCCTCCAGCGCCTTGGCCCGCTTGAGGATTTCCATCGCCTGAAACGGCCGCAGGCCATCGGTGGGAAGATCGCTCATTGTGTTCCCCTTGCTGCTGCCTCCCGCCTAGCGCGATCTGCCATCCCCCTCAACAACAATTGATGGCGCCATCAGGTCGGCGTTCACTCCTGGGTGCTAAACTGCCGCCACCTCTGCTAGAACCCAGCGGTACAGATCTCCCGGAGCCCGAATCCCTTATGTCGCGCGTGTCCCTCGCTCTCGTCGCCCTGGCCGGCATCCTTGCTGGTGCCCTGGGCTATTCGGTGCTCAACAAGCCCTCTGCACAGACCGATACCGCCAGCATTCAGGCGATGATCGACGCCGCCATCACCGCCTATGACACCAAGCGCGTCGCCGCGGCCGAACCGGTTGCCCCGGCCCAGGATGTCGCCAGCATCGCGCCCGACGTCCTCAATCCCATGATTGAATCCTTCCTGATGGCCGATCCGACCATCCTGCAACGCATGTCGGTGGCGCTCGACACCAAGATGCGCGCTGAGGAAAAAACCAAGGCAACCACGGCCATCGCCTCCATGAAGGACAAGATCTTCAACGATCCCAACCAGGTCGTGGTCGGCAATCCCGATGGCGACGTCACCCTGGTCGAGTTCTTCGACTACAACTGCAGCTATTGCCGCGCCGCCCTGCCCGACATGGCCGCCCTGCTGGCCGAAGACCCCAATCTGCGCATTATCCTCAAGGAATTCCCCATCCTGTCCAATGAATCCATCGATGCCGCCCGCGTCGCTGTGCTGGTTGGCGATGCCGATGTGGATTACTGGACCTTCCACGAAGCGCTCTTCACCAGCCGCGGCCAGGTCGACAAAAAGGTCGCGCTCGATGCAGCCGCCTCGCTGGGCCTGAGCCCGGTCAATCTTGAACTCGACATGGGCACACCAGCCGTTTCGAGCACGATCCAGACTTCCTACGAGATCGCCAAGGCGCTCAACATCACCGGCACGCCCACCTACATCATTGGCAATGAGATCATCCCGGGCGCTATCGGCATCGATGAGCTGCGCGGCCGCATCGCCAATATGCGCGCCTGCGGCGAGGCCAGCTGCAATGGATAAGGCGATCCAGCCAGCAGCACGCTTTGCCTTTTCAGTGCAATTCGTGTAACCGCGCTTGCACCAGCACCAGCACCCGGTGCACAAGGCAAAAACTATGGCAAAGCGCGTTCTCGTCCTCAACGGCCCGAACCTTAACCTGCTCGGCACCCGCGAGCCGGAGATCTATGGCGCGCATACGCTCAGCGATGTCGAAGCCCTGTGCCAGCAGGCTGGCCTTGACCTGGGCCTGGGCGTGGATTTCCGCCAGTCCAATCACGAAGGCGAACTGGTGACCTGGATTCAGGAAGCCCGCGCAACGGCCGATGCGATTGTCATCAATCCGGCGGCCTATTCGCACACCTCGG
Source organism: Alphaproteobacteria bacterium (assembly GCA_018820005.1). Taxonomy (GTDB): domain Bacteria; phylum Pseudomonadota; class Alphaproteobacteria; order Rhizobiales; family Devosiaceae; genus Devosia. The sequence continues at coordinate 3,068 of JAHJOS010000578.1, forward strand.
TGGCCATACACGACGCCCTCAAGGCCGTCGGGCTGCCGGTGGCCGAAGTCCATCTCAGCAACATCCACCAACGCGAAGCCTTCCGGCACCATTCCTATGTGTCGGCAGTTGCGTTCGGTGTCATTTGCGGGTTCGGGGTGACCGGGTATAGACTGGCGCTCATAGCCCTCGCAGAAAAACTCAAATAACGATCAACGCGTACCGCGCGGGAGACCGAAAAGAATGACCAAGTCATCGCAAGTGGATCAGGATCTGATCCGTGCCATTGCCGAACTGCTCAACAAGGAAGATCTCGCCGAGATCGAAATCGAGCAGGAAGATTTCCGGGTCCGTGTCACCCGATCCTACCCGAACGAGGCCGTGACCTACGCCGCGCCGCAGCAGTATATGCAGGCCGCCCCGCAGGCAGCACCCGCTTCGCTGACACCAGCCGGCTCCGTGCCCGCAGCAGCGCCTGTTGCCATTGAGGACCTTGCATCCAATCCGGGTACCCTCACCTCCCCCATGGTCGGCACCGCCTATCGCTCGCCCGAGCCTGGCAAGCCCGCCTTCGTCGAGGTCGGCGCCAAGGTGACCGAAGGTCAGACCCTTCTGATCATCGAAGCCATGAAGACCATGAACCAGATCCCGGCACACCGCTCGGGCACCGTCACGCGCATCCTCGTCCAGGATTCACAGCCGGTGGAATAC
>JAHJOS010000579.1 GCA_018820005.1 Alphaproteobacteria bacterium
CTTGATCACCTTGGCGCCGGGAAAATCCTTTTCGAAGCACAGGATGTTGTCGACCTCGGCGCCGCGCCAGCCGTAGATGGACTGGTCATCGTCGCCCACCACGCAGATATTGGCTTCCGACGCCGGCTTGCCCTGGGCCAAGAGGCGTAGCCAGAGATACTGGGCCGTGTTGCTGTCCTGATACTCGTCCACCAGCATGTATTTGAACTTGCGATGGAATTCGGCCAGCACATCCGGATTTTCTTTGAACAGGCGGATGCACTCGAGCAGCAGATCGCCGAAATCGGCGGCATTGAGCGTCTTGAGCCGGGCCTGATAGGCAGCGTAGAGCGCGGCGCCGCGGCCATTGGCATAGCTGCCGCTATCGGCTGGCGAAACATCCTTGGGCAAGAGGCCCTTGTTCTTCCAGCCATCCATCATCGAGGCGAACAATTTGGCGGGCCAGCGCTTCTCGTCGATATTGTCGGCATCGAGCAATTGCTTGATCAGCCGGATCTGGTCGTCGGTATCGAGGATGGTGAAGGTACTGGTCAGGCCCACCAGCCCGGCGTGCTGGCGCAGGATGCGGGCGCCGATGGAGTGGAACGTGCCCATCCAGGGCATCGACTCAAAGCGCGGGACGAGTTTTTCGATGCGCTCCTTCATTTCCCGCGCAGCCTTGTTGGTGAAGGTCACCGACAGGATCTGCGAAGGCCAGGCGCGGTTGGTATTGATAATATGGGCGATGCGGGTCGTCAGCACGCGCGTCTTGCCGGTGCCGGCGCCGGCCAGCACCAGAAGCGGTCCGTCAATGCTTTCGACAGCGTCGCGCTGCTCGGCGTTCAGGCCCTGCAGATAGTCAGGCACCTGGCTGCGCTTGAACTGGCTGGTAATCGCGCCGGCGGTTGGCCGATCGAGGGGGTGGTCTGCACCGGGCATTGATAGCCTTTCCATCGCTGCGCGCCGGGGCAGGCGCAGCAGCGCGGCGATTGACGAATCTTGATTTGTTCTCGTTCGAATATAGGCAGTGCCAAGGCCAATGTATAGAACGCGCCGACGTCACGGTTCTGTCACGCGCCTGTCACCTTGCTGTTGCCGGGGCTCCCTAAGGCACCTCCATTGACTCAATGGGGGATCGACATGTCCAGGACCAAACTTCTCGCCGCGCTCACCACAACGCTGCTGGCGACCACTGCCGGCGTCAACGCAGCCGAGGTCTTCAACAGGATCGCCAGCTTTCCAGTGGCGCTGAACAATGCCGAGGCCAAGGCCACTTCGTCCGAGATCATCGCAGCGACCGACGACGGCATGATGCTGATCTATTCGGACAGCCCGGCCGGCGGCATTGGCTTTGTCGATATCACCGATGCCAAGGCGCCCAAGGCCGCCGGTTTCATGGACATGGGCGGCGAGCCCACCTCGGTCACCATCATCGGCGCCAAGGCCTATGTGGCGGTCAATACCTCCGAGAGCTATGTCGCCCCCTCGGGCAAGCTGGTGGTGGTCGATATCGCCAGCAAGGCCGTGGACGGCGAGTTCGATCTGGGCGGTCAGCCCGATTCCATCGCCCATAACAAGGACAACACCATCCTTGCGATCGCCATCGAGAACGAGCGCGACGAAGAGCTCAATGATGGCGCCCTGCCGCAGCTGCCCGCTGGCTATGTCGTTATTGTCACGCTCGCCGATGGCGCCGTCACCGAAGCCGGGATCAAGAAGGTCGAGGTCACGGGCCTCTCCGAGATCGCCCCTGAAGACGCCGAACCTGAGTTCGTCGCCTTCAACGATGCCGACGAACTCGCCGTAACGCTGCAGGAAAACAACTGGGTTGCCATCATCGATGCCAAGACCGCCACGGTGACCGGCGGCTTCTCGGCCGGCGAAACCGGCGTATCGGGCGTCGATACCAAGAAGGACGGCCGCATCGATTTCACCGCCGACAAGAAGCCCGTTCCGCGCGAACCCGATGCGGTCAAGTGGCTGGGCGATGATCGCCTGATCACCGCCAATGAAGGCGACTGGAACGGTGGTTCGCGCGGCTTCACCATTTTCGGTCGGGATGGCACGATCCAGTTCGACTCCGGCAATACGCTCGATGTCAGCGCTGCCCAGCTCGGCCATTATCCGGATTTCCGCAACAAGAAGGGCGTTGAGCCTGAGGGCCTGGATGTCGCCACGTTCGGCGACCAGCGCTATTTCTTCGTTGCCGAAGAGCGTTCCTCGTTGATCGGGGTCTACAAGGACACCGGCGCCGAGCCCGAACTGGTGCAGTATCTGCCATCGGGCATTTCGCCTGAAGGCCTGATCGCCATTCCCTCGCGCAATCTGCTGGCCACGGCCAATGAGACCGATCTGCGTGAAGACGGCGGCGTTGGCAGCCATGTCATGCTCTATGAGCTGGCCGAAGGCGAAGCGGCCTTCCCATCGATCATTTCCGATCTTGATGCCGACGGCCATCCCATTGGCTGGGCTGCGCTTTCCGGCGCCGTTGCCGATTCGGAAAAGCCCGGCATGCTCTATGCCGTCAGCGACAGCGTGCTCTCGGGCGCGCCGGCCATCTACACCATCGATGCCACGGCCAAGCCGGCGCACATCACGGCCAAGACCATCGTGACCCGCAATGGCGATACCGCCCAGAAGCTCGATCTTGAAGGCATCACGCTCGATGGCGAGGGCGGCTTCTGGCTGGCCAATGAGGGCGACGCCGCCAAGCTGGTGCCGCATGCCCTGATCCATGTCGATGCCGAAGGCGCCATTATCGGCGAAGCCGGTCTGCCGGTGGAACTGCTTGCCGGCCAGACCCGCTTTGGCACAGAGGGCGTTGCTGCCGTCGGCACTGGTGACGATCAGGTGCTCTGGGTTGCCATGCAGCGCGAGTGGAAGGACGATGCCAAGGGCATGGTCAAGCTGCTGGCCTATACGCCTGCGACCAAGAGCTGGGGTGCTGTGCATTATCCGCTCGAAGCTGCGCCGGAAGGCGGCTGGGTTGGCCTGAGTGAAATCACCGTCCATGGTGACTACGCCTATATCGTGGAGCGCGACAACCAGATCGGCGACAAGGCCGGCCTCAAGGCCATCTACCGCGTCAAGCTCAGCGACCTGGTCGCCGCTCCGCTCGATGGGGAACTGCCGGTGGTAGCCAAGGAACTGGTGCGCGATCTCGTGCCAGACCTCAAGTCAGCCAATGGCTATGTGCTCGACAAGGTGGAAAGCTTTGCCATCGACGCTGCCGGCAATGGCTATGTCATCACCGACAATGACGGCACCGACGACAGCTCGGGCGAGACCATGTTCTGGTCGATCGGCGCGCTCTGATTGCAGCCAACCTGACGTGAGCTTGACGGCCGGTCCTCTGGGGCCGGCCGTCTGCATTTGCCGCATTGGTGCAACAGGCCACGCCAGATCGCCGTTCCGGCAAATCCACGCGTGTATTCAATCGACTGGCGGGCTTGCGTGGCGAGCGCTCTTGCCTACACTCTGGCGGGGCCTAACGGGATGATCCACGCACAGTGCTGAACCGCATCTACATTGTCGTTGGCGTGCTGGCGATCATCGTGCTCGGCAGCGCCTTCATCGCGCCCCATCTGATTCAGTGGGGCGACTATCGCACCCGCATGGAAGCGCTGGCGACCCAGGTGCTGGGCACGCCGGTGACCATTCGCGGCGATATCGAGTTCTCCCTGCTGCCGCAGCCCCGGCTGAGCTTCACCAATGTGCTGGTTGGCTCGCCCGATGAGCCGGCGGCCACGGTCGACGCCGTGGAAGCGGAATTCTCGCTGATGGATTTCCTGCGCGACAATTACGATCTGACCAAGTTGGTGCTGCGCGGGCCGGTGGTGGATTTCGCCGTCGACGAAAGTGGCCTGTTCGGCAGCGGCGTCAAACTGGCCGACGGCGGTGGCGGTGTGGCGCTGCGCGAGGCCACTATTGTGGGCGGCACGCTGCGCCTGCTCGATCGGCGCGTGGGGGAAAGCTACGTGGTCAGTGAACTCGAGGGCAATCTGCGCCTGTCGAGCCTGGCCGGACCGTTCCAGTTTCAGGGGGGCGGCGTCTATGGTGGCGAGCGCTACAGCGCGCGGCTCAATGCGGCGCTGGCCGATGCCAATGGCGCCTCGCGCGTTTCTGCCTTCGTGCAACCGGTCAGCGCTGCGTTTTCTCTGACCACCGAAGGCCTTTTGAGCGCCGGCGTGGCCCCAAAATATGACGGCACGCTGACCTATCGGCAGGCGCCGCCGCCAGCCACCAAGGCCGATGACATTCGCGGTGACCTGGTGTTCGAGAGCAAGGTTGCGGCATCCACCGATCGCATCGTGCTCTCGGGCTATACGCTGCAGCCCGATCAGAACCGGGCGAGCACGCGGCTGACCGGCGCGGCCAGCATCCGGCTGGGCGTGGGACGCAGCTTTGACGCGGTGGTTTCGGGGGGCGTGTTCTCCCTGCCGCCGCGCGACGCCAAGGAAGATCCCGCGGTCCAGCCCTATGAAGCGGTGCGCCTGCTCGCCGAACTGCCGGCGCCGATCATGCCGGCGATGCCGGGGCGGGTGGGCATCGATCTGGCCGAGGTGGGCCTGCGCGGCTTTGCGCTGCGCAATGTGCGGGTCGATGCCAGCACGGATGGTACCAGCTGGGCCATCGAGACCTTTATCGCGCAACTGCCGGGCGAGACCAGGCTGGTCGCCAGTGGCAAGCTTGTCGCCGAGGTCGATCATCCCGCTTTTGAGGGGCAGTTTACCTTGACCAGCCAGCGCCTCGATGGCCTGGCGGGGCTCTGGCGCAAGACGGTGCCCAACAATCCGCTGTTCAACCAATCGGGGAGCCTGAAGGGCAATCTGATGCTCAAGGGCGATGCGCTGCGGGTTGGCGAGGGTGTGCTGACGCTGGCGGGCGCGGCGCATGCGGTTGATCTGCGTATCGGTTTTGGCGAGGAAAAGCGGCTCGATGTCACGGCCCGCTTTGCCAATCTGGGGGCAGATGGCAGCGCTGTTGTCGCGGCGCTGCTGCCCAATGTCAGTGCCGACCCCGGCTTTGCCATCAGCTTTCCGGCCGGCAGCTTTGGCATCAGCAGCACGGCGGCACAGGTCTTTGGACTCGATGGCACCGATCTGGTGGCCAATGGACAATGGAACGGTCAGGAACTCAGCTTCACGCGGCTTTCCGCAGGCGCGTGGGGTGGGCTGGGTTTTGACACAACGCTGACTGTGGCGGGCAATCTTGCGGCACCCAAACTCTCGGGCTCGGGCCGGCTGCGCATTGGCAAGGGCGACGCGCCGGCGCTGGCGGCGCTGTATGATCTAGTCGGCACGCCGCAGTCCTGGCGCGATTATCTGGCTCTGTCGGCGCCCGCCGAAATGCTGATCGATCTCGAACCGGCCGCTGAGGGCGCCGGGCAGGTTCTGACGCTTGGCGGCACGGCTGGCGTCGCCAAGCTCAATCTGCGGGCCGAACTGGGCGATGGCCTGGCGGCCCTGAGCACCGGACAGTTACGGCTGACCGCCAGCCTTGAAGGCGATGATGTGCCCGGTCTGACCCGCCAGCTCGGCCTGGGTGATGCAACCCTTGTCAGTGGCGAAAGCCTGTTGGTCAGCATTGGTCTGCGCGGCTCGCCCAGCAATAGTCTTGAAAGCCGTATCAACTTCAGCTCCGGCGATGAGACGCTTGGCTTTGCCGGCAATCTGGTGAGCGTTCAGGATGGCGAGTTGCAGGGCACTGGCGCGCTGAGCGTGGATCTGGCCGATGCCGGTGGTCTGGCCCAGATTGTCGGGGCAAGGGGCGTCAGCCTGCCGCGCGTCAAGGCGGAGGCACAGTTGCATTTTGAGGGCGAGCGGCTGGCCCGTCTTACCGAAATCAGTGGCACCTCCGGGGCCACCGGTTTTTCGGGCGAGCTGTCGCTGTCGCGTGTGCGCGATGCTGCAGCCGTCAGCGGCGCGGTGGCCATTGAAAGCGTCTCGGTTGAGGGTCTAGCCGCCGCACTGTTCGGACAGGCGGCGCTGGTCGGCGGTGACTCTGTGTGGCCTGAAGGACCGGTCATGGGATCGGGACAGGCGCGCCAGACGCGCGGCACCGTCAGTGTCACGGCCAAGGCGTTGACTGCAGGCGGCCAAGCGCGGTTTGGCGCCACCAGCTTTGATTTGAGCTGGGATGAAACCCGGACAAGGCTCAACCGGTTCACTGCCGCCGCCGGCGACACGGGCGCGATTGGCCTTGATGTCACGGTGTGCTGCTCGGGCCCACTGCCGGAGCGCACGGTCAGCGGTAGGCTCAGCCTGACGGGGGTGCCGCTGGCGACAATAGCGCCTCCCGCTGTGGCCGCAGCCCTGTCGGGAACCCTTGATGGCGGCGTGAGCGTTGAAGGCTCCGGCGCCAGTATAGCCGAGGTCATGGCCAGCGTGGCGGGTGAGGGCAGTTTCACGCTGGCCGATTTTGCGGCGACGCAATTGGCGCCGGGAGTCTTCCCCACGGTGGCTGGCCTCGAGGACGTGCTCAATACCGATGCCGATACTCTGCGTACGGTGATCGCCGTGGCGCTGGGGCAGGGGCCGTTCACGGCGCCATCGGCTGCCGGTGCCTTCACCATTGCTGGTGGTGTGGCGCGGCTGAACAATCTGATTGTGGATGGTCCGGGCGCGCGGCTGGCCGGCGATGTCAGCCTTGATCTGCCCACACTGGGCCTGAACGGCGCCTTTGCCCTGACGCCGCTGGGTTTTGCCGATGCCAAGGGGCTGGTCGGCCCCGATATCTCCCGCATCGCCACCCAGATTGGTGGCACCCTTGTGGCGCCTGAGGTCATGCTCGATCTTGAGGAAATCGTTGCCGGCATCCAGGTGCGGGCCAATGAGATGGAGCTTGATCGGCTTGAGGCGCTGGCCGCCGAGGATGCGGCCCGCCAGCGTGCCGCCGCGCAGGAGCGCAACCGGCTGATCGAGGAACAGCGCCGCAAGGCCGCCGAGGAGGCCGCGCGCCAGGCGGCTGAGGAGGCGGCGCGCCTGGCTGCCGAAGACGCAGCTCGGCAGGCCGAGGAAGAGGCCGCGCAACAGCGCGCCAATGAGCAGATCCAGCAAGAGACTCCGCCGCCGGTCGAGAACCTGCCCAACCAGCCGCTCAACCTGGGGCTGCAGCCTCTGGTCAATCAGCCGACTGATTTTACGGTCAATAGCCCGACGTTCGGCCCGATCAACTGATCTCTGGCACGGTCTGCGCAGCGGCTCGCGCCTGATACCAGCGCAGCACGGCCAAACGCGTGGCCGAGGACAGGTTTGCCGTCTGCCGCTCGGCATCGATGGCGCAGATCAGTGCGGTCATGGTCTGTCCGGACTGGGCGGCCATCACCTCAAGCGCCGCCCAGAATTCGGGCTCCAGCGCAATCGAGGTGCGGTGGCCGGCGATGGACAGGGATCGCTTGTCCATCCCGGGTGATCAGGGCTTCTTGCGGAAAGCGTCGAGGCTGACGACCTTCTTGCCCGGCTCGGTGCCATCGGGCTCGCCGTCAGTGCTGGCCTTTTCGACGGCTTCGTCCTCATCGTCTTCGTCGGCATCGGCGCCAGGCGCCATCTGCGGATCGAACTGCAGGCCGAACTGCACGGAGGGGTCAAAAAAGCCCTTCACTGCCGAGAACGGGATAACCAGCGTTTCGGGAATGCCGTCGAAGGACAGGCCGATTTCAAAGCCGGTCTCGGAGACCTTGAGGTCCCAATACTGGTTCTGGATGACGATGGTCATTTCCTTGTCGTACTGGCCAAGCAGTTTCTCGCTCAGCCGGACGCCCGGGGCGCGGGTGACGAAGGAAATAAAGAAATGGTGCTCGCCCGGCAGGCCGGTCTTGGCCACTTCGGCCAGCACCTTGCGCACGACGCCGCGCAGGGCTTCCTGAGCGAGTATATCGTAGCGCATGTGGTCTTCGGCCATGGTCACCCTTTCGGCGCAGAGAGATAGAATCCAGTTCGGCCCATATCAGCCTTAGGTACCAAGATAATTCAAGGACAAAGGAACAGGGGAACCAGCATTTGAATGGAGAAGGTGCAGGCTTCTGTTGCCAGGTGCCTGCGGACCCCGCCTGTCACCCGGCTAGGGGTGGAGGACTTAATTTCCCAATGCTAGCACTGCTTACGCAGCGAGAGCGACTGGAGCCTTATTGTTGTCATTTGCAACTATAAGTTTCGGACCGATAACGGTGGTACCTCACCGAGCAAAAGCACACCCTATACACCCTCGTCGATCCTGTCTCGCCCCCATTGGCTGCCCCCCGGCGGGGATAGATGGTGGAGGCGCCGGGGACTGCCCCCGGGTCCGAATGGTTTATTACGATGACAATTTATCGCCATATCTCTTGCGAGCAGTTTCTATATAGGCGCGCTGTGCCGCCGATGCAAATGGCCAACGGCGTTTTGATCGGCTGTTAAGAAGGTTGCGGCACTCTGCCACCCTCACCGGGGGGCAGGGCTATGGCACGACAGGGATTGGCGCGGCGCGACCGCTTGGGCGGCCTGGTTTTCCCGCTCATGCTGCTGGCGGCGGCGGGGCTGGGTGGCCTCGTGTCGCTGGTGCTGAGCGGTCAGTCCCTGTCCGATGTCCTGCTCGGTACGCCCATGGTGGCCACCAGAACGACCTTGGTGGCGCAACGGGCCTTTCCGATCTGTGCCGGCGGCACAAGAGTTACCTGCGTGGTTGATGGCGATACATTCTGGCTCGATGGCATCAAGGTGCGCATTGCCGATATCGATACGCCCGAAGTCAGCGAGCCCTCCTGTGCCGGCGAGGCTGCGCTGGGCGCTCGGGCCACCAACCGCCTGGCCGAACTGCTGGTTGCCGGGCCCTTCGACATGAGGACGGCCGACCGGGACGAGGATCGCTATGGCCGCAAGTTGCGACTGGTCTATCGCGATGGGGAATCGCTGGGCGCTATGCTGGTGCGCGATGGTCTGGCCCGGACCTGGGACGGCGCGCGCCACAGTTGGTGCTAGCGCGACCCATGGGGCAGCACAAAGGGGCTTGCCTAGAGATTGGGCACCGTCTGGCGCACGTCAGCAATGTGCCTGTGGCGGGTGCCGGATGGCCAGAAAATCGTTTATCCTGAGATGGTTGTCTGCGGCGGCGCGGGATGGCTATCATGTCTTGGTTGCGTATTCCGCTGTGGGGCGGACAGGTGAAGGTCAAGCCGAAATACCAGATGCGTTGGGCCGAGCGGGCCGGTCTGGTCCCCAAGCTCAACTTTGGCCTGTTCATCATTTCCTGGTGGAGCCGCGACGCTCTGGAACGCGACAAGCGCAACCAGAACTAGTCCAGGCCAGGGTACCTCTGCGGCGCTATCGGCCGGTCCAGGCCATTCCCATATAGACGTCACCAGCAGCCAGTTCATCGAGCATCTGCGCCAGATGCCGCTGCTTGGTGTCGGCGCGTTTCACCTTGTTGATCCACAGCAGATAGTCATTTCGCTGATAGGCGGGCCGGGCGTCATAGGCTCTGGTGAGCCCGCGGACCTCCAGCGCGGCGCGGACGAAGTCCGGCATGGGCTCACGCGGTCGAAGGGCGCGCAGCACCGGGCTCATGACTGTGTCTCCGACCATTCTGCTGCTGTATTTTGCTGCATCGCCATCACTCCTTCAGGTTCAGTTGCTCCAGATTGCGCCGACACTGCTGACAGGGTCCGGCAGCGCTGGCTGAGGTATTCATTTACCGCTCAATGGCACGACGATGCGGCGGGCCTGCCCATGGCGGTGGTGGCACTGGAAGGCGTATAGATCGAGCACGACAAGTCGGAAGCATGCATCATGAACGACAATACAATCGACAAATCCACCGAGCGGTTGATCCGTGCCGCCGAGCGATTTCTGGGCAAGGGCGAAAAGACGCTGACCAAGCGCGAGCGCAAGGTGCTGGAGCATGCGCTGGGCACCCATGCGCTGGCCAGCGATGCCAGCGCGGCGTTCGACGACAAATCCAGCTTCGGACAGCGACTGGCCGACAAGGTGGCCGCGTTTGGCGGTTCATGGTCGTTTCTGATCGGGTTCGGCGTGGTGCTGCTCGCCTGGGTCAGCGTCAATCTGCTTTTGGCCCGGGCGGCGCCAGACCCGTTTCCCTTCATCTTTCTCAATCTGATCCTGTCCATGGTGGCGGCCATCCAGGCGCCTGTCATCATGATGAGCCA
>JAHJOS010000580.1 GCA_018820005.1 Alphaproteobacteria bacterium
GAACATTCCACCCCCTGGGGTTCCAGTCAGCGGTTCCAGTTCAGCACGTTCGAACTGAGATAAGTTCCAGACGTCCGCTCTTTGCGTGCCAGAGCCATAAGCGGACAGACCGCATTCCACCCCTGTGCTGAACGTTGCTAGGGCCAGAGCGGACCGACCGCTTTCGGGAAATCGAAATGTCAATCTGATCGGCCGGAATGGGGCGCGTTGCTGCCCAGTGGTTGCCGACCCCATAGTGGTCACTCATTGATTTGTAGAGTGATGGCAAAGGCGGACGTCGCCAAAAACAGCTCCCACTGTGGCTTGGTAGTGATTGTTCGTTGCCGCGCTTTGGCCGCCACCCTGGTAAGCCCGCCGTCCCACTATGCGCGTCGCAAAAGTTCACAGATTCGTCGTTTTCCCGGGTCCTGCACCTCCAAAACAACCTAAGCCGAGATGTGTGTGCGCGCGAAAACCCACTATTTGCAATCCGGTGGGTTTCAGGGATGATCGTGCGGACAAATCAGGGAACACCTATGCGCCTGTCAGTTTTTCACCGCTTCATACCGATTTCAGCCTTGCGCAATCTTGCCCCCGAAGAAACGCCGCGTGTGACCACGATGGAGCTGTTCTTTGATCTGGTCTATGTCTTCAGCATCATCCAGCTATCTCATTTCCTTCTGGCGCATACCAGTTGGCTGGGTGCGCTGGAAGCGGTGACGCTGTTCGCGGCGGTCTGGTGGGCGTGGAACTATACCGCCTGGGCCGCCAACTGGGTCAATCCCGATCACCCCAGCGGCCGCGGCCTGATGATCGTTCTGATGGGCTGCGCCCTTGTGATGGCCATTGCGATGCCGCAGGCATTTGACGAACGTGCGGGGCTGTTCGCGGGGGCCTATGTGGCCATGGCGGTGATCCGCGCAACCTACATGGCGTTCGTGTTTCGCGGTCAGGTCATGGGGCGCAACTATGCCCAACTCGGTGCCTGGAGCGCGTTGTCGGGCCTGTTCTGGATCGCCGGCGCGATGTTTGCCGAGGCGCGATTGGCCCTTTGGATGATTGCGGTGCTGCTGGACTATTCCGCCCCCTACCTCGGCTTCTGGCTGCCCGGCAGAGGCGCGACACCAATGGAAAGTTGGCCGCTCAAGGGGCTGCATCTGTTCGAGCGGAACCAGCTCATCTTCATCATCGCGCTTGGGGAATCGATCCTGCTGCTGGGCGGGCTGCTGGTGGACCATCCGCTGCATCCGGATACCGTTCTTGCGGCGATCATCGGTTTTGCGCTCATCGTGACCCTATGGTGGATCTATTTCGTGGATCTTTCGGAACCTGCGGAACATCGGTTCGAGCAAGATAAAGCCCATACCCGGCTTGCACGCGCAGGGCTTGCCCATTCGCATGGTGTCGCTGTCTGTGGTGCGATTGTCATGGCGGTTGCAATCGAGTTGATCGTGGCCCACCCGCATGACCCCATTCACGCACCCACTGCGATTGTCGCCTTTGCCGGGCCTGCGATCTTCCTGCTCGGCTGTGCGATGTTCCTGCGTGTCATGGCGGCGAGGTCGCGGCTTGCCTATCTGGTTGCGGTGGCGGCCCTTGCAGCCTGGGCACTCACCGCGGTTGCGCTGCATCTGAACGGTTTGTGGCTTGGTGTGGGCGTGCTTGCAATCATGCTCGCGGTGGCAGCCTCGGCGCGGCGCGGGTGATGCAGACGATTTTTTCTAGACCCGTCGCGCGCAATCAGATTGCGGCCAATGCCGCCTTGCTGGTTGCGCTGATCCTTCACAATCTGACCTATCCCTTGTCAGCGGCAGGCGGGTTCTGGCCTGCGATGTTCTATGCCTTCTATGCCCTCATCTTCGTCGTGGCGACCTGGGCACTCGTCACGGACCGCCGTCTGCGGGGCGCTGTCGCGATATGCGGCGCTGCGGTCTTTGCCGCAGGCATAGCCAATTCCTATGCGCCATCGTCATCCGCTGCCCTCGGCGTCTATCTTGGCTCCATCGTCTATCATCTCGTGATGATCACCGTGCTTTCACGCTATATTTTTGGCGCCAAAGTGATCGTGACCGATGTTCTTTTGTCGGCGGCGTCGTTGTACATTGTGATTGGCTCGGGTTTTGCAGCCCTTTTTGCATTGGTCGAGTGGATCGTGCCTGGCTCCTTCGTGGCAAATTCAGGAACCGCGATTGGCTGGCAGCAGATGCTCTATTTCAGCTATATCACTATGACAACGGTCGGATATGGCGACATCACGCCCGTGGGGTTCTACGCCCAGTCCATTGCCAGCTTTGAGGCCATCAGTGGCACACTCTATACGGTTATCCTGTTGTCCCGCCTGGTCGGGTTGCATGCGAGCCGTGGTTGAGGCATGCGCAGAGACCGTCGGTGCGCTCTTATCCTAACATTCGAAGAGAACTTTCCGAAAAGAAAGGTCCTCGGTGCCCGAGTTACAAGACCTCAAGTGCGTGATGAAACCAAACTAACCGCACTTGTCTCCCTTGTTCGTTGATCGTCTAATGTCTGCTTGGCTTACCTGCCGGGCCGAAACCCGCCATCCCGATGTCCACCCTGTTGCGGTGTTGGTTGGGTGATCCGACGATGTCCGCTTTCAGGAGCGCGCAAAACTTGGGCGAACGGCGGGAACGGGCGCTTCGCCGACGGCGATTGCATGGCCACCGGCGAAGCCAGGCTGGATCAGATTTCAGTGGCCTCAGACAGCGACAACGCATCATCGACGTCCACGCCCAGGTAACGAACCGTGTTTTCGATCTTGCTGTGCCCGAGTAAGATCTGGATGGCCCGCAGGTTACCAGTCGCCTTGTAGATCAGAGACGCCTTGGTCCGACGCAGAGAATGGGTGCCGTATTCCTCCGGCGTCAGGCCAATGGCGGTCACCCATTCGTCGACGAGCCTGGCGTATTGACGTGTGCTCAGGTGGTCATTGGGATGGACGCGGCTGGGGAACGCGAAATCTTCGACACTGCCGCCTCGTCTCTCAAGCCAAGCAAGCAGGCTGGTTCTCGTGTCTGATGTGATCTCAAACTGAACGGGCCTTCCAGTCTTCTGCTGGATCACCATCGATCGTGTGCGGATGGCAGGTCCGGCCACCAGCGTGCCAATCTTGATTTTCACCAAGTCGCAGCCTCGAAGCTTGCTGTCGATTGCGAGATCGAAGAGTGCCCGGTCGCGCATTCGGCCTTCCCGATCCAGAAAGAACCGGATCGACCAAATCTGCCTAACTTTCAGAGCGCGCTTAGCGCCAACTTGTCGGCCAGCGTTCCAGGCAGGCCTCCCTGCTGCAGCAGGGTCGTATTGTGAGATACCCATTACATTTCTCCCGTGGCCGAAGCGGCCGCAGGAGAAATGATTGTGCTAAGGTCGCGGATGGCAATGACCGCCTCATTCGAGACATTGACGGCCTGAGCAAGCGATCCTGGAAGCGGTCATTCCTTTACTCCCGATATCTCAACGTATCAACGATGACCGACATCGCAGGGGAGAGCTGTCGGCGACTTGGATAGGACAGGTGGTAGCCGGGAAAAAAGGGGGACCACTCGTCAAGAACCTGCACCAGCCGACCTTCTGCCAGCAGCGAAACGACCGTGTCCCCCGGTACGTAGGCAATTCCACCCCCCTCAACTGCGGCGTCCACCATTGGCAAGCTGGAGTTGAATATAAGCTGCCCCTCGACGCGGACACGCAGCTCACGACCGTCCCTCGCGAATTCCCACGAGTAGAGACCACCGCCACGTCCCTGACGATGGTTCATGCAGTTATGATGCACCAGGTCCTGCGGCGTTGAAGGCGTACCATGTCGCTCCAGATAGTCAGGTGATGCCACCGCGACCAAGCGCCAGTCGGGGCTGATGCGGACCGCCACCATATCTTTCTCGAGGCTTTCCCCCAGACGCACGCCGGCGTCGAAGCGCTCCTCGACAATGTTGCGCAAGCCATTGTCGATGCTGAACTCCAGCCTGATATCAGAATAGTCCGTCGTTAAGCGCCCAAGTTTAGGCCGGACCAGCCAATTATATGCATGGTCCGAAATGGTAATCCGCACCAGGCCGGAGGGCTTATCACGCAGCGACATGAGGCTGGCGAGATCATGCTCGATTTCAGCAATGCGTGGGGCCATGGATGCCAGCAGCTTCTCACCGGCCTCAGTCGGGGAAACGCTACGTGTGGTGCGTGTGAGCAGACGGAGCCCCAACCGCTGTTCCAGCTGCTTGATGGTCGCGCTAAGCGTCGACTGCGACGTGCCAAGCTTGGCCGCTGCCTTGGTAAAGCTGCGTTCTTCGGCGACGGCAACGAACCACAGCAAGTCATTCAGTTCACGTCGCTGCATCCCGGCAAGATCCCTATCTATCGGCTCACGATATAAGAGCATGCGGATTTGGCCAGCTAGTCAATATGAAATAGCTGGCGCAAAGTGTCGTCATGACCACAGAGCACCTTTCCATCACCGGCCGTCCGGACACCGCTACCCCATGGTTAGCCGTGGCATGCCTTTCCCTCGTGACATTTGTATTGATCGCCTCGGAATTCATGCCCGTCAGCTTGCTGACGCCGATCGCGACCGACTTGGGAATCAGCGAAGGTCAGGCGGGCCAGGCCATATCCGTGTCGGGCCTGTTTGCCGTCGTGACCAGCCTTTTTGGCAATTCGCTGCTGTCGAGCTGGGACCGACGCGCTGCCGTAATCCTTTACACCGTCGTGCTGGTCGTCTCAGGTCTGGCGGTCACCTTTGCTCCGAACTACCTCTTCTTCATGACCGGCAGAGCGTTGATCGGGATCTCGATCGGTGGCTTCTGGTCGCTTTCCACCGCCATCCTCGCCCGGCTGGCCAGTAGGTCTGACCTTCCCAAGGCCCTAGCCATGCTCCAGGGCGGGACGGCCTTGGCATCCGTAATCGCGGCCCCTCTGGGCAGTTTCCTTGGCGGCCTTATTGGCTGGCGCGGCGCCTTCTTCGTGGTCGTCCCGATCGGGCTTCTTGGCATTGTGTGGCAGCTGCTGGTCCTGCCCAAGCTGCCGCCGACGCATGACGTTTCCGTTGGCAGCATGTTCGCCCTGCTGCGTCACCGCCTTGTTGCCATCGGCATGGCGGCGACGACACTCGCCTTCATGGGACAGTTTGCTGCCTCAACGTATTTCCGGCCGTTTCTGGAAAACGTCACCGGTCTGGACGTCAACAGCTTGTCGCTGGTCCTGCTTGGTCTTGGTCTTGCTGGTTTGGCCGGCACCGGCCTGTCGGGGTTCGTCCTGCGCACCTATTTGAATACCACGCTCGTAGTCCTGCCGGGCGCCCTGGCCGTCGTTTCGCTCGCACTAATCGCTCTCGGGTCGATACCCTTAGCCGTCGCAGCGCTTTTGATCCTGTGGGGGCTTCTTCTCCAATCCCATCCCCGTGGGTTGGGGCACATGGATGACACGCATCATCCCCAATCAGCTCGAGGCGGGCGGCGGCCTGCAGGTAGCGCTGATCCAGTTCGCCATTACCGTTGGCGCCTTCAGTGGCGGCCTGCTGCTCGACCTCAGCGGCTGGCAGAGCCCGTTCGTCCTTTGCGCGGCCTTGCTGCTCACTGCCGCTGCCCTCGCGTTCGTTGCAAGCCATCAAGGAAAGGGAACCCGCCCATGATCGCCACACTCAAACGCCGCACCCTGCTCGCCGGTGCAGTCGCTGGCCTGTTCCTGCCACTGGCCGCGCGTGCCCAAACCATGGACCACGCCTCACAGGAGACAAGCGATGTGCGTGTGCGCTTCACGTTCAGCGATTTCACCATGACGGCGGTCCTGTACGACAATCCCTCAGCTCGCGACTTCCACGCCATGTTGCCGCTTGATCTCACGATCAGCGACTTCGCCCACAACGAAAAGATCGCCTATCTGCCACGCAAACTCACCGAAGAGGGAGCGGGCACCTTCGGCAACGAGCAGCCGTACGACCTTTGCTACTACCGGCCATGGGGCAACCTCGCGATGTTCTATGCAGGGTATGAGCATCCGGGTCTGATCCGGCTTGGCCGATTTGAAGAGGGCTATGAAGCGCTGCACAAGCGGGGCGAATTCCCGCTCAAAATCGAAGCAATTTAGGAGAACGGCCATGGACATCATCCGCGCAGGCTCAACGCCATCGGCCAAGGGGCCGGGCGACTGGTTCACCGGCACGGTACGTATCGACGGGCTATTTAATCGCTTCGCCCCCGATCGTGTGCAAGGTGCGCATGTGACGTTCGAGCCAGGCGCCCGAACGGCTTGGCACACGCATCCGCTGGGACAGACTCTGATCGTCACCTCCGGCTCCGGTCGCGTGCAGCGCGAGGGCGGACCGATCGAGACCGTTCACCCGGGCGACGTGGTCTGGTTTGCGCCGGGCGAAAAGCACTGGCACGGCGCGTCCCCTGAAACGGCCCTGACGCATATTGCGCTGCAGGAAGTCGAAAACGGCAAGGTCGTGGACTGGCTGGAACACGTGTCCGACGCCCAGTACGGCGCCTAAAACCAACAACGAAAGACAAGACAATGCTCGCAACCGTTCTGCATGGGCCCGGGGATATCCGCTACGAAGATGTCGCCGAACCGAAAATCCTCAAACCCACCGATGCCATCATCAAGCTGGCGGCGACCTGCATTTGCGGCTCGGACTTATGGCCGTATCGCGGCCTGCAGCCCCAGAGTGGTCCTGCCGAGATGGGTCACGAATACTGCGGCACCGTCGTCGAGGTCGGCAGTGCCGTGAAGGACATCAAGGTTGGTCAGTTTGTCGTTGGCTCGTTCGCCACGTCAGACAACACCTGTCCTCACTGCAAGCATGGCTTCCAATCATCATGCGACCAACGGGAGTTCATGACGGGAGCCCAGGCGCCCTTAGCACGTGTGCCGCTGGCTGACGGTACCCTCGTCGCACTCGACAGAGTGCCTGACGATGACCTGCTGCCGAGCCTGTTGGCCGTGTCCGACGTGCTTGGAACCGGCTGGTATGCTGCAGATGCTGCCCGCGTGCAGGCGGGCTCGACCGTGGCCGTCGTAGGCGACGGCGCCGTTGGACTGATGGGGATACTGGCGGCCAAGCAGATGGGGGCCGAGCGTATCATCGCCATGAGCCGCCATAAGGCACGGCAGGAGCTTGCCATGGAATATGGCGCGACCGACATCGTCACCGAGCGCGGCGACGCCGGCGCGGCACAGATCAAGGCCTTGACCAGGAATGTCGGCGCCGATGCCGTTCTTGAATGCGTCGGCACCAATGAATCGATGCACCAGGCCATCAATGCTGCTCGTCCGGGCGGCTCGATCGGCTTTGTCGGCGTACCGCACGGCGTGGAGCTCAAGGGAGAATTCCTGTTCTTCTCGCAGAAGAACCTGCTTGGCGGTCCGGCACCGGTGCGCCGCTTCATGCCGCACCTGATCGATCTGGTACTCAACCGGAAGATCAATCCAGGCAAGGTTTTTGACCAAGTACTGCCGATCGCCGACGTCGCCGAAGGCTACAAGGCCATGGACGAGCGTCGGGCCATCAAGACGTTGTTGCGGGTCTAGGACTGAGATGCCCGGCCCACGTTCGCAACATAAGCACACTCAGGAGGAACAGAATGCAGAAGCGTAAACTTGGACAGGGCTTCGAGGTGTCGGCGTTGTCACTGGGGGCGATGGGGTATGGCACGTCGCGTGACATTCCCGACCGGCCGGAAATGATCGCGCTGCTCAGGAAGGCTGTCGACCTCGGCATGGACTTGTTCGATACGGCCGAAACGTATGGCCCTTGGACCAATGAAGTCATGGTCGGCGAAGCGTTCACCGGCCTGCGGACCCGCGTGAAAATCGCCACGAAGTTCGGCTGGGACATCGACCAGGATACCGGTGAGCACAGGGGCGGCGTCAACAGCAAGCCAAAGCAGATCAGGCGGGCGGTCGAAGGCAGCCTTAAGCGCCTCAACACCGATTACATCGACCTTTACTACCAGCACCGGGTCGATCCGGAGGTGCCGATGGAGGACGTCGCCGGCACGGTCAAAGACTTGATTGCCGAAGGCAAGGTCCTGCATTTCGGCATGTCGGAAGCCGGCGCGGCATCGATACGCAAGGCGCACGCCGTTCAGGCCGTGACGGCGCTGCAGAGCGAGTACTCGCTGTGGACCCGGGAGCCGGAGGACGCGATCATTTCGACGATTGAAGAGCTGGGTATCGGCCTCGTGCCTTACAGCCCGCTCGGCAAGGGTTTCTTGACTGGCAAGATCAGCGTCGACACGGAACTGGACAAGAGCGACATCCGCAACACCATTCCCCGGTTCGACGCCGAGGCGCGGGAGGCCAATCAACGTCTTGTCGACCTCTTGAAGAACATCGGTCAACAGCATGACGCATCGCCGGCACAGGTGGCCCTCGCATGGCTGTTGGCGCAAAAACCGTGGATCGTGCCGCTGTTTGGCACTCGCAAGCTGGAACGCTTCGAGGAAAACATCGGCGCCCTGGATGTCGCGCTCACGGAGGATGACCTCGCAGCGATCGAGAAGGCTAACTTCAAAGTCACCGGGGAACGATACGCCGAGGCCATGCTGAAACGTTCTGGCCTCTGAAATGGCGACCATCTTCATCACCGGCTCAACCACGGGTCTGGGCGCGATGGCGGGCAAGAAGCTTGGCTTGGCCGGCCATCTTGTCATCTTTCACGCCCGCAATGAGGAACGCGCCGCCGTGTTGCGGCAGACGCGGTCGAACGCCATTGTCGTTGGCGACCTATCGTCCCTTGACCAGGCTTTTGATGTAGCGACCCAGGTGAACGAGCTTGGACCGATCGACGCCGTCATCCACAACGCCGGCACCTATGGTGGCCCGATCAACCTGACGACCGAGGGAATACCTGCCACGTT
This sequence comes from Alphaproteobacteria bacterium, assembly GCA_018820005.1. Taxonomy (GTDB): domain Bacteria; phylum Pseudomonadota; class Alphaproteobacteria; order Rhizobiales; family Devosiaceae; genus Devosia. The sequence goes on from JAHJOS010000580.1 coordinate 8,850, forward strand.
TGCCGTCAACGTGCTGGCGCCCTATGTGCTGACTGCAAAGATCGAGAATGTCGGGAGACTGGTCTACTTAAGCTCTGGTATGCATCAGGCCCGGCCGGTGGCAGCAGACCCCCTGTGGCGAAGCCGGGCATGGAGCGGGACGCAGGCCTATTCCGAGAGCAAGTTTTACGTGACAGCCCTCGCTAAGGCGGTTGCGCGGCTACGCCCGGACACCTTTGCCAACGCAGTCGATCCCGGTTGGGTGCCAACCCGCATGGGCGGAAGCAGTGCGCCGGACGATCTGGATGCTGGTGTGGCAACGCAGGTCGCCCTTGCCGCCGGAGCTTCAGAAGTAGCAGCGCTCTCAGGAGAGTATCTGCATCATATGGCTGTCCGCGATGCGGCGACAGGCACCAGCAACCCCGAAGTGCAGGAACGGCTGCTAGGGCTTTGCTTCGAACTATCCGGCGCAGCGATGTAGTTTCGAGTGCTGCTCCGGCGCTAAGTTCGCCAATCGGGCCATGTCCGCTTTCCCAGCGTCCTACGGAATAGCAGACTGTCAGCAAACCACCTCGACGTGGCCGAAACCGACCCCATTTCCGCCGTTCGCGATCAACTAGGAAATTCCCAATAGCTGCCATTCGCGGCAATAGGGCGACTCCGGCTTTGCGACCCGTTCCGGCCGTTGGCGCGGGCTCGGCCGCTTCCCAAAAGTAGTCGTTCAACTGAGCGGTCGGCAACGTAGATAACGGGGTGGGTTGCGGATTGTCAGCTTTCCGCTGGCCCTCGGGGAAAGTGAACGTTGATGGTCTGGCAAAGTTGGCGCGGTCTGCAGAAGGGCGGCTTCTGCTGTGCGCGGCTGGATAGCAGTCGTTCAACAGACCTGGCCGGAAGAGAATTTCCTCGAGTCGCACGCACCGCCTGGAGCGCGCGACCTGGCAGCGTTTGGTAC
>JAHJOS010000581.1 GCA_018820005.1 Alphaproteobacteria bacterium
CCGTCGATGGCGGCGAGACCTACAAGTGGAACTCCGCCTCGACCTATGTGCAGAACCCGCCCTATTTCGAGGGCATGTCGATGGAACCCAAGCCCATCATCAATGTCGAAAATGCCAAGATCCTGGCGCTGTTCCTCGATTCAATCACCACCGACCACATCTCGCCCGCCGGCTCGTTCAAGGCCAGCACCCCGGCTGGCAAATATCTCGAAGAGCGTCAGGTGGCGCCGCGTGATTTCAACTCTTATGGCGCCCGTCGCGGCAACCATGAAGTGATGATGCGCGGGACCTTTGCCAATATCCGAATCAAGAACCAGATGCTCAATGGCGTTGAAGGCGGCTACACCAAGGGCCCCGATGGCAGCCAGATGGCGATCTACGATGCCGCCATGGCCTATCAGGCCGCTGGCACGCCGCTGGTGATCTTTGCCGGCAAGGAATACGGCACGGGTTCGAGTCGTGACTGGGCCGCCAAGGGGACGAACCTGCTGGGCGTGCGCGCCGTGATTGCCCAGTCGTTCGAGCGTATTCACCGCTCCAACCTGGTCGGCATGGGCGTGATCCCGCTGCAGTTCGAAGAGGGCACCAGCTGGCAGAGCCTGGGCCTGTATGGCAGCGAGACCGTGACGATTGGCGGCGTGACCGAAATCACCCCGCGCGCCATGGTAACGATCAAGATCACCAAGGCTGACGGCAGCGAAGTGTCGGTACAGACGCGCTGCCGCATCGATACGGCCAATGAGCTGGACTACTACAAGAACGGCGGCATCCTGCAGTATGTGCTGCGCAGCCTCGTCGCGGCTTAGGCCAACTGCCTGAAACGATTGTGAAATGGCGGCCTTCGGGCCGCTATTTTTTCTTTGCTGCGAGGAATTTCGGCCTTCTCACCCTCTTTTGACTAGCGAGTCCACGCATCAGCGGCTTACAACCTTGCGCATGACGTTGTGGCCTTCATTTCGCGCCCTTGTGGGCATTGTTGCGCTGGCTGTTCTGGTTCAACCGGCCAGCGCTGATAGCCTGCGTGTCAGTCCCAAGGCGGTCGTTGAACTTTTCACCAGCCAGGGCTGTTCGTCGTGCCCGCCTGCCGATGCGCTGCTGACCAGCCTGGACGAGCGCGGTGATGTGTTGGCGCTGGCCTATCACGTCGACTATTGGGACTATGTGGGCTGGAAGGACACGTTTGGCGAAGCGGACTATTCCGATCGGCAGCGTGCCTATGCCCAGAGCTGGGGCTCCTCGCGCATCTACACGCCACAGATGGTCATCAACGGGGCCGTTGGTGTGGTGGGCTCACGCCGCAATGAGGTCAATGGTGCCATTGATCGGGGTCGTTTGCCACTGCAGGTCGCAGTCACCCAGGATCGCAATATGCTCAAGATTGCCATTCCGGCTGATGCCCAGCTCAGCGATGCCGTCGTTTGGCTAGTTACCTATCTCGATCGCGCTGATGTCGACATTGCCGAGGGAAACAATGCTGGCAAGTCAATGGTCTACACCCAGGTCGTGACGGGTCGTCAGGCGTTGGGGATGTGGGAAAGCGCCAGTGGGGCGAGCCTCAAGCTGCCTATCCCCGAGGTGCTCGCGCACAGCAGTACCGGTATCGCTGTGATCGTGCAGCAAGAAAAGGACGGCCTGCCCGGTCCTATTCTGGGGGCGGCGGCCTTCGAGCGCTAATCGTGCGGCTATGATGCCGAGCCAGCAATTTGCAAAAAGAAATGCCCCGACCTTGGGGGAAGGGCGGGGCAAGTTTGATTTGGTCAAATCAGACTGATGGGGAGGACGCCTGGACCTCAGGTTTGGGGGCTCAGTCGGCCCAGGCGCCTGCCACTGGAGGCAATGATCAGACCATGACAGGGCAATCTGGCGCGAAGAGGGAAAAAATGTGACCAGATTGCGGAACATGCCGAGGCCATTGTAGCGCTTGCATCGGCGCGCAAATGCCGCAATCATGACGGTTCGTTGACACGGGAGCATCCGGACCGGTGCAGGGCCGCACACCGAACGATAAAGCCGTCTCGCTCTCGCTGGTGCACGCTGGTGAGCCGGTGGCCAGTGCGGCCAGTGCCAAGGCTCCGGCTTATGTGGCGTTCGACCGCAAGGAACTGATGCTGATTCTGTCGATCTATGGGCGCAAGGTGTCGCAGGGTGAGTGGCGCGACTATGCCATGGATTTCCTGCGTGATCGGGCCGTGTTCTCGGTCTATGCGCGGGTGTCTGAACGACCACTGTTCATCATCGAAAAGACGCCCAAGCTGCGCAACAAGCAGGGCCAATATGCGGTGACCAACCAGCAGGGCCGTATCCTCAAGCGCGGACATGAACTGGCCACGGTGCTGCGGGTGCTTGATCCGCAGCTGGCGGTTGTCGGATAGGTGCTGTTGCCTGACGTGGTGATCAGGGACGCGGGCGAGGCTGATTGCATCGCCCTCGGACAGTTGCGGGCGCGCTGCATTACGCAGCTCTGCAGCCCTGACCACCACAATGATCCCAATGTCCTGGCAGCCTGGATTGGTGACGCCGGGCCGGACAAGTTCAGGCGATTGCTGGGCGATTCCAGCGTGCGGTTGCTGGTCGCAGAGGTAGCGGGCCGGGTTGTTGGCGTGTGTGCTCTTGCAGGCAATGAGATCACGCTGAACTATATTGAGCCGGACTGCCGTCTGCGGGGTATCAGCAAGGGGATGATGGCGGCGCTTGAAGCGCTTCTGGTGGCCAAGGGTATTGGTGTTGCCCGGCTGTACAGCACGGTGACAGCGGTGGCGTTCTATCGGTCACTGGGGTGGGTCGAAGTGGGTTCGGCTCCGCCCGAACAAGGTGTTCCTATGCAAAAGCGGCTATGATTCAGAGGCCTTAGGGGCTCGCGGTTCCGGCCAGGTTCAGAGCGCCAGTTGCAGGTGGACGATGTCGTGCCAGCGGTCGAACTTGTAGCCCACGGCATCGTAGCGACCGACGTGGCGGAAGCCGAATTTTTCGTGGATGGCAATCGAGTTAGCGGTGTCGGCGGTGATGACGGCAATCATCTGCTTGAAGCCAAAGGCGCGCGACTGGGCCAGCAGTTCGGTCAGCATGATGCGGCCCAGGCCTTTGCCGCGTGCGTTGGGATGGAGATAGATCGAATCTTCGCAGGTAAAGCGATAGGCGGCGCGGGGGCGATAGAAGCTGGCATAGGCATAGCCCAGCAGCTGACCAGCGGTTTCGGCGACGATCAGGGGGTGGCCCAGCTTGACCAGCGCGGCATACTTCTCGGCCATGGCTGCCTCGCCGGGCACCTCGGTATCGAAGGTGATGGCGGTGTGCTCGACATAGTGCCGGTAGATGGCGGTGATGGCGGGAATGTCGGCCCAGGTGAAGGGGCGCAGGATGATCTCGGACACGGCAGCTACTCGGCAATAAACAAAAAGACCGCGGCCTTTGTAGGCTGCGGTCTGAATGGTCGTCCAACCAAATTGCTTGATGCTGGCATCAACAAAGCAGCAGTCCTGGAAGGGTCTGGACCGGTGCTTGCCGCGTGCAAGCCCGTGGTTTGCACGCGGTTTGCCTGTTGTTTGCCTGCTGCTTGCCTATTCGCGATTGCCGAACAGACGCAGCATCATCAGGAACAGGTTGATGAAGTCGAGGTAGAGGTTCAGCGCGCCCATGATGGC
>JAHJOS010000582.1 GCA_018820005.1 Alphaproteobacteria bacterium
CGCTGGAAGTGGCAGCGGTCGCGGGCATCACGGCCGGCGACATTCTTTACAACGCAGTCTCAATCGATCCTGCAGTCCTGAATGCTGCAGATTTTTCAGGATCGGCAGATATCGGAGACATTTTTCGGTTCGGAGCGTTCGCTGACAGGATTGGCGCGATGGCTTCGACTGCGGCTGCCGGGGCAGGAAATAGACTTCGAGGCTATGTTGCGGAGCAGATCGTGGCGGCGCGACTTGTAGAGAATGGCCATGTCGTTAGCTTCCCCGATACAGCCAACAATCCAGGTTTTGACCTCCTCGTTGACGGTCACCCTTTTCAGGTCAAATGCCTGCTCGGTCTCAGCGGGCTGCGGGAGCATTTTGAGAAGTATCCCGATATGCCCGTGTACGCAAACAGTGAACTGGCTGAAGCAGTCATCGGCAGCGGTGAGGTTTGGGCCGCTCAGGTCTTCTACATTGATGGCTTTGACCGCGAAATAGCAGACTTAGTCATGGACACTTCGTTGGAGGCGGGGGAAGCCCTGGGCGACCTCAATATCCCCTATATCGCCATGGCGATTTCCTCGGCTCGCAATTTGAATCGATGGTGGCGGGGAAGAATGCCGTTATCCGACCTTCCTATCGCTGTGGTGCTGGATGGCAGCATCAAGGGTGGTCTGGCGACTGTTGGCGGTATGTCGGGAAAACTCGTTGGACTATTGGTTTTCGGTCCAGCTGGGGCTCTGGTGCTTGGCGGAGTAGGCGGGGTCGGTGCACTTCTTGGCGCTGGCTGGACCCGCGAGCAGGCCACCCGGCTTCTTTCGTCTGAGTGGCATACTGATCTGGAACTGGCAACGGATCGGCTTCGCGTGGCGCTTATTGAGGCGATCCAGAACAAAGTCGATTTGCTCGCTGACAAGCGGGCACAGACGCTTGCAACGGGACATACGGACTGCCGATGGCTGGCGGAAAGATTTTTCGATGACATCGTATCACTCCGGGAGGCCATCCACGAACTATGCATTGACGTCTTGACCCTCCGTCAGCCGTCGAAAGCGCGCGCCTGCATGGAAATCATGACCAAAGCCAGCATCCACCCAATGTTTGTCGAGGCCGAGATCACCGGCCTCTTGGAGATGCTCAAGGCCGAACCGTCGGTGACCGGCGCGGCGGGCAGGAAAGCCAATGAGGCTTGGAGCGCTTTGCGGTCGAGAAATCGACCGCGGACCTGAAGTCTATCTTATCGGCCTGCCTGCCGCTTCCAAGTAGTCGGCCGGTTCGCCAGCCATCCAGAGCTGACCCCTTGGGTTGCCATGTTCATCGAAGTCGAGTGCCGTTCTAACGGCTTCACGGATGTCGCTGGCGAATTCAAGTGCCTGATGGATCGTCAATCCGCCTGCTTCCTCTACGACCATGTATCTGACCCTGACATAATCGTTACGCGCCTTAATGACAGAAGATTTTTGTATCGCTCGTGGTCGAAGAACGAGACCCAACAGTTTCGCCTCACCTATCATCAAGGGAAGGTCGTGTTGCATTCTGCGCAAGCTTTCCACGGACATCCCGTATGATCTCAGATACGCTTTCAGGAACAATTCTGCCGTATGGTAACAAAGAAGGCGGGTAGGGCCACGGCTGCCGATACGGGCTACTTCAGCGGAGGCGCGGGCGGCACCCAAATAATCGTCAGCAAGCAAAAATATGCCGAATGGCGTTGCTCCTGCGCTTTCTGGTATCATCTACGGAAATCTCGCGGTTGGTTCTTTGTTGGGGTCGCTATAATTAGCTGCGGTTGTGGTGGGGCTCAATTTGCTCTTTGAGAATGAATAAATATGGGAGAACTGCATTGCGCTTGATTTTAACAATTTTATGCGCTTTTGTTACACTTATTGCCCTGACTTTTACCGCTGCAGCTGGCGTGAGCATACAGCGGATTCCGGTTGATGGTGGCGCAATCATCCTCGTCATCAAAGGTGAATTCGATTTCGACGATGACCCAGCTGCACTGGCGCGCGAAGTGGAAGCAGCCAACGGGCACATTGTCACCTTCGACAGCAACGGGGGCAATATTTACGCTGCGATGGCTTTTGGAAGGGCGATACGATCTCTTGGTCTAGAGACCATTCAGATACGCTCTGCCGAGTGTGCC
>JAHJOS010000073.1 GCA_018820005.1 Alphaproteobacteria bacterium
CGGAAGGAGAACTTGTCGCTCTCGTCGAGTTCGAGAATGAAGGTATTGGCGAGCGCTTCGCGAATCCGCGTGGGATCAATATCCTTGCGTTCAGGCGCGCTGCGCGATCCACGAATGGAATTCCAATAGTCGTAGAGCGTCTTGGTGCTCGCCTTTTGCATGATTTTTGATCCGCCAATCGATAGCCTTGCGTCCATGCCTATGAACGCTCCCGCCGCGGACAGACATTGGCAAAACCCGGCCGCAAAAGCGCTCTTAAAGAAAAGTTAAGGTTAACGCGGGTGTCCCAATGTGGAAAACAAGACTGGAAGCCGCAGGCCACCAGCGAGTCGGAGTTAATTGATGGTTGAACAAGGTCCCCCGCCGGAAATCGCCCAGCCCGCAGGGCGGGAGCCGGTTTTCCTCCTGCCGGGCTCGGTAACAGCGCTTATCGGGGCGCTGGTGGCGATTCACCTGGCATCAACCTTGGTTCTTAACGCAGATGGCCAGAACCAGCTGGTGTTCTGGTTTGCCTTCCTGCCGCAAAGAATCATCGCCGCTTCGGCTGATCTGACCCTGGCGATTCCCCTGATCTGGACCCCCTTCAGCCATGCGTTCTTGCATGGCAGCTGGGAGCACCTGATTTTCAACGTGGCCTGGCTGGCCATTTTCGGCACGCCGGTAGCGCGGCGCTATGGGGCAGGGCCCATGCTCCTGATCTTCCTGCTGTCGGCAGCCGCCGGTGCAGCCCTGTTTGCCGCGACGACGCTTTATTCGGGGGCCTTTCTCATCGGGGCCTCCGGTGGCATCTCCGGACTGACCGGCGCGGCCATGCGGTTCATCTTTCAGCCGATCATTTTTGTGCAGGATCCCCAGAGCGGGCAGCGTTTCGCCGCTGGGCGCAAACTGGCCAATTTCGGCGATCTGTGGCGCGACGGGCGCGCCCGCGCCTTCATCCTGATCTGGCTGGTGCTCAATGCTGCCGTGCCGCTGCTGCCGATGATTATCGGCGCGCAGGTCGAGATTGCCTGGCAGGCGCATCTGGGCGGCTTTATCGCCGGCTTGCTGTTGGTGGGGCTGCTGGAGCGGCGCAGCCTGGATCAGGCGCCGTAGACCTGCTTGGGGTCAAACAGCTGCGGCAGGCCGGTATCTTCCAGGCCCGCCGTTTCGCCCGTCAGCACGGCGCGGCGATAAAAGCATGACTTGCGCCCGGTGTGGCATGCCGCGCCGCGCCCGGTCTGGTTGACGGTGAGGACAATGGCGTCCTGGTCGCAATCGGTGCGCAGTTCCACGACCTGCTGCAGTTCGCCCGAGGTCTCGCCCTTCTTCCAAAGCTTGCCGCGCGAACGCGACCAATAGTGAGCGATGCCTGTCTGCAGCGTCAGCGCCAGCGCCTCGGCATTCATATGCGCCAGCATCAGCACGTCATTGCTGCCAGCTTCGATGGTGACAACAGTCACCAGACCGGCCGCGTCAAAGCGCGGTGCAAAGGCCGTGCCTTCTTCAAGCTGGTCGTGCGACAGGGTGGCCGGGTCGACAAAGGAAATGCTCATGCTGCCTTCTATCGCCGTCCCGGGCGGCAATCCAGTGCGTTTGCGCTGTCAGCGCCGGCCGATCATGGCGAGGAACCGATCCTGCTCAACGCGGTCTTCGGCGAAGACGCCGGTAAAGCGGTGGGTAATGGTCGAGGCGCCGTGTGCCCGAACGCCGCGCATGGACATGCACATGTGCTCTGCCTCCAGCATCACCGCCACGCCGCGCGGGTTCAGATGCTCATTGATGGCGTCAACGATCTGGGCCGTCAGGTTTTCCTGGGTCTGCAGGCGCCTGGCAAAGACTTCAACCAGGCGGGCCAGCTTGGACAGGCCAACCACGCCGTCATGGGGCAGGTATGCGATGTGCGCCTTGCCGATAAAGGGCACCATGTGGTGCTCGCAGTGCGAATTGAAAGGGATGTCGCGCACCAGGACGATGTCGTCATAGCCGCCGACGTCCTTGAATGTCTTGGACAGCACCGTGCCGGCGTCCTGTTCATAGCCGGCGAAGAACTCGCCAAAGGCCTTGGTGACGCGGGCAGGGGTTTCCAGCAGGCCTTCGCGCGCCGGATCATCGCCAGCCCAGGCGATCAGCGTCCGGACGGCCGCTTCGGCGTCAGCTTTGCTGGGGCGGGCCACAGGACCAGTGGGGGCGGGAACGGCGCCGAGCGTCTTGGGGTGGGCATCCATGCGGTGGCTCCTTTGCACCAAGACAATACGCGGCTGCTGCCAATTCGGACCAGTGGTTGGTGTGGACCCTGACAGTTTCGTCGCGACGCCCTATATAGGCAGGGTCTGCAACAGCGACAAGAAACAGAATTGTTCGGTTGATGGAACTCAGCGATCTCTATTCTCAGAAAATCCTCGATCTGGCCGGAAACGCAAAGCAGCCGCCGCGTCTCGTTCATGCCGATGGCAGCGCCCGCAAGGTGAGCCGCGTGTGTGGTTCGGTCGTCGAAGTCGATGTGCGCGTCGAGGATGGGGTCATTATCGGTTACGGCCACGACGTTTCAGCCTGTGCCCTGGGACAGACCTCGGCGGCTGTTGTTGCCAGGGAGATCGTCGGCACGCCTGTCGCGGATTTTCGTCAGTTGCGCGAGCAGATGCACGCCATGCTCAAGGAAAACGGCGCCCCGCCCACCGGCAAGTGGAGCGACCTGGGCTATCTCGAGCCCGTGCGCGAATACCGGGCGCGGCATATGTCGACGCTGCTGGTGTTTGATGCGGTGGTTGAGGCGCTCGAAAAAGCTGAATCAACAGAATCGCTTAGGGCGGCGCGTTGATGGATCGATTCCTTGCCGTGCTCTGGCGAGTCGTTGATCTGCCGTTCAAGATCGTGGCGGTGCTGCTGATCACCATCTACCGCTACACGCTGTCGGCCTTTGCCGGTCGCAGCTGCCGCCATTTGCCGACCTGCTCGGAATATACCAGCAACGCCATCTGGAAGTTCGGCTTCTGGCCCGGTGGCTGGATGGGCCTGTCGCGCTTTGTGCGCTGCCGGCCGGGTGGCACGCATGGCTATGATCCGGTCCCCGAGGCGGTGCCGGCTGCGGCGCGCTGGTATCGCCCATGGTCGTATGGGCGCTGGAAATAACCGCCATTCGTGCTAGACAGTCGCCCGTGCTGCAATGACTGCGGCATTATTCCTATTTCTGGAGATACGAAAATGACGATCAAGGTGACGTTCCCCGACGGTGCAGCTCGCGACTATGCGCGTGGCACCACCGGGACCACCATCGTCGAAGGTATCTCCAAGAGCCTGTCCAAAAAGACCGTCGCGATGCGCTGGAATGGCGCGCTCAGCGATCTCAGCGATGCGCTGGAGGCCGATGGCAAGATCGAGTTCGTGACGCGCGACAGCGGCTCCAAGGATGTGCTGGAGCTGATCCGCCACGACGCCGCCCACGTGCTTGCCGAAGCGGTGCAGGAGTTGTGGCCCGCTACGCAGGTCACGATCGGTCCGGTGATCGAAAACGGCTTTTATTACGACTTCAAGCGCGACGAGCCGTTCTCGGAAGAGGACTTCCCGGCCATCGAAAAGAAGA
>JAHJOS010000583.1 GCA_018820005.1 Alphaproteobacteria bacterium
CATCGCTGCTGCGCGGTTTTTCGGCCCCGGTGACGCTGGTGACCGAACAGACCCAGGCCGACCAGCTGTTCCTCGCCCGGCACGACAGCGATCCGTTCAACCGCTGGCAGGCGCTGCAGGATGTGGGCATGGCGCTGGCCGTGGACGCGATCAATGGCACGCCATGGAGCGCAGAAGCGGCGCAGGCGCTGAGCGAGGCCTTTGGCGAAACGCTGGCCAGCGAGACGCTCGATGATGCGTTCAAGGCGCTGGCCCTGAGCCTGCCTGCCGAAGCGCAGATCGGTCGTGCCATCGGCAAGAACATCGACCCGAACGCGATCCATGATGTGCGCACGGCGCTGCTGCGGGATGTGTTCGCGCCGCTGGCGCTGCCCATGCTGATGGCCTACCGCGCCCTGTCGAGCGATGCGCCCTATGTGCCTGACGCGGCCAGCAATGGTCGCCGGGCGCTGCGCAATCGCCTGCTCGGCCTGCTGGTGGCCAGCGACGCGGCCGGTGCATCGGCGCTGGCAGCACGCCAGTATCAGGAGGCCCGCAACATGACGGACCGCCTGGCTGCGCTGAGCGCCAATGCGGTGATGTGGACGGCCGAGGCGCCGGCGATGCTGGCCGATTTCCACACGCGCTTTGCCGCCGGCAATCCGCTGGTGCTGGACAAATGGCTGGCGGTGACCGCCTCAGTGCCCGCCGACGGCGTCATCGAACGTATCCGGGCCATCCTGGCCGATCCGAGCTTCCCCAAGACCAATCCGAACCGGTTGCGCTCGCTGGTGGGCACGTTTGCCATGGGCAATCACACCCAGTTTGCCCGCGCCGACGGGGCCGGCTTCCGTTTTGTGGCCGAGTTCGTGGCCGAGGTGGACAAGATCAATCCGCAGGTGGCGTCACGCGTGCTGACCGGGTTCCGGATCTGGCCGATGTTGGAGCCCGAGCGGCGGTCTGCGGCACAGGCGGCACTGGCCGGCCTGCAGTCTGCCGGCGGGCTCAGCCGCAACACCGCCGACATATTGACCCGTATGCTGGCAAGCTAAAATACCGGTAATGTTGGAAGAATTTTTCTTCGCCCGCTAAGTGACTCTGCTGACTCGCGTTTTCGTGAGTCAGCCCCTTTCGCCGCAGAACAAGCTCTGGACACCAGAGTCCGTGTGATTCATTGTTCGTTAACGGCAAATCGGGCGGCTGTTTCAGCCTTTTAGTACAGCGGAGAATTTCATGCGGTCGGCGGAGACATCCGGCGTCGGGGCCAACGGATTCGGTTCAGACGACGGGCAGGCGAACAATCGCCACACCAACGACAATACCGGTCACACCGGCCCACACGCACCGCACTTTCTGATTTCCCCGATTACCCTGGCCGTCGCCATGACGGCAATATTCGCCGCCACGCTTTTCGTCGCCTATGACACCGTCAGCACGCTGATGACCACCGAGCGTGACCTGGCCGTTATCGGCACCGAACTCGCGCAATTGGATGCCCCCGCCAGCACGATGATGGCGCTGACGCCCCCATCGCCCATGAGCAGCATTTTGCCAGACCTGAGCAAAGCTGTGGCGCAGGTCGGCGCAGCGGACACGCTCTGGCTGGGAATTGCCCAGCGCGGCGGTATTGCCTTCGCGATTGCCGGCCTCCTGGCATTAATTGCATCACGCAGCCGCCAGGGCGGGATGCGTGATCAGATGCAACGGCACAACTACCGCACCGTCGCCGCAGCCATCCCCATGGGCGTTGCCTGCTGGAGCAAGACGGGTGAGTTGATGGTCTGCAACGAAAGTTTCCGCGAGCGGCTGGCGCTTAAGAGCACCAAGGGGACCTACCGCCAGACCCTGCATGGCCTGATCGAGGGTGGCTTTGTGCGCACCATCAACGAGGACGAAAGCAATCGCCTGATCGAGCTCAACTGCAAGGATGGCACCTGCCTGTTGATCGATGAACGGCCACTGGCTGACGGTGGCTTCATGACGCTGGTCAGCGACATCACCGAACGCAAGCAGATCGACAGCATGCTGCAGGCCGTGCAGAGCGAGCAGCGCCTGCTGGCGCGACGTTATCACGAGGAAAAGCTGCGGGCCGAGGCGGCAAACCATGCCAAGACCAACTTCCTGGCGCATCTGAGCCACGATATCCGCACGCCGCTCAACCACATTATCGGCTTTGCCGAGATGATGCGGCACCAGACCTATGGCCCACTCGGCGACCCGCGTTACGCCGAATATGTCCAATCGATCAAGACATCGGGCGAGCACCTGCTGGCCTCGTTCGCGACGATTCTGGACCTGACCGAGTTCCAGAGTGGCACCAAAGCGCTGCGGAGCGATCCCGTATCGGTCGACGACTTGCTCGACGGCCTGCTCGACCGCTTCCACGGCCAGGCCAAGCGTGCCGGTATCGACTTCATCCGCTGCGCGCCCTGCAATGCGGTCGTGCTGGGCGATCGCCTGGGCCTGACACGCATGTTGGGCAATATCATGGAAAACGCCCTGCGGTTCACGCCCAAGGGCGGCGCGGTGACCCTGGCGGCCTTCGCGGCAGGCGATGGCGTTGTCATCGAGATCACCGATACCGGCGTGGGCATGACCGAAGAGCGCCTCGCCAGCCTTTCCCAGCCCTTTGCCCTTGGCGACGCGACCTTTACCCGCGATGGCATTGGCCAGGGACTTGGCGTCTCCATTGCCCGGGCGATTGCCGAACTGAGCGGCGGCAATCTGGCCATCGACTCCAGTCCGGCGCTGGGCACGACTGTGGCGATCTCGCTGCCGCTGGCAGCCCTCTCATCGATGCAGGCAGCCTAATATGAACCGAGTTTGGCACGACGCCCATCCCATGCCCAAGAACGCCAATCGGCAGCAGCGCATTGAGTGGCATATTGCCCATGCCGAGGCCTGCGGCTGCAGGGATATGCCGGAGTCGGTGAAGCGGGCGCTCGCGGACAATCAGCAGGCCGACACGACGAAAAAGCCCAGCTGAGACTAGAGCATTTTACCGCGTCGCTGACACGGCGAAACGCTCCAAGTCCTTGTCTGGTCACGCTTTCGAACCGGAAAAGTGGCGGCCACCTTTCCTCAAAGCACCCTAGGTCGATCTGAGTTCGCGGGCCTTGTGGTACCAGCCTGCCGAGGCCGCTGTGACTTCGGCCTGCATGGCCGCCAGATCGATTTCGAGCCGGGCGAAATCGGGGTAGTGCGTCAGCCCGGCCAGCAGTTCCTTGAAGGCACCGGGCCAGGGTTCATCGCGCAGCGGATGCACCAGCGCCGAACTCATCACCTGCAACACCGTCGCATAGAGCTCATGGATCTCGGCAAGCCGCGCGCCCTCGGGCACAAGGCCAATCTCGCCCAGGCGCTGCAGCACGGGCATGGTGGGCGCCTGCGGCAGGCCGATGGCGCGCCCGGCGACCAATTGGGCTGACTGTACCATGAACTCAAGGTCGATCAGCCCGCCCTGGGCCAGCTTGAGATCGAAGGCATGGCGGGGCGGACGTTCCTTGGCCATCAGGGCCCGCATGGCCAGCACATCATCGATTGTCTTGGTGACGTCGCGCGGGCGTGACATCACCTCGTTGATCGCCGCGTCAATGGCAAACCCAAAGCTGTCGTCGGCGGCCACGACACGCGCGCGGCTGAGGGCCAGATGTTCCCAGGTCCAGGCGTTGTCGCGATGATAGGCGCTGAAACCGGCAAGGCTGGTGGCGAGCGGGCCGGCATTGCCCGAGGGCCGCAGCCGCATATCGGCATCATAGAGCACACCCTCAGCGGTGCGCGCGGTCACGGCGGTCACCAGACGCTGGGTCAGGCGAGTGTAATAGTGATTGGTGGTCAGCGGCTTTTCGCCCGAGGATTCAGTGTCGGGCGCGTCATAGAGCAGGATGAAATCGAGATCGGAGGCGACGGTCATTTCGCGGCTGGCCATCTTGCCGAAGGCCAATAGCCCCACCTTGCCGCCGGCGATGGTGCCGTGACGACGCTCGAATTCGATGCGGACGCTGCTAAACAGCCGATTGAGCAGGGTTTCGGCCAGAGCGGAGAACTGTTCCCCTGCCCCGCGTGCGCTGACCGTGCCCGAGAGCAGGCCGGCGGCAATGAGGAATTTCTGTTCCTGCCCGATGATACGAGCGCGGTCGATCACCTCTTCATAGGTGCGGGCATCGGCCAGGAAGGCATCGACCTTGGCCACCAGCACGTCGCGACGGGGTGACATCATTGGCAAAGGCCGGGTCGATCAGGCCATCCATGACGTGGGCGCGGTGGATTACTGCTTCGGACATGCGCGGGGCCGATGCCATCAGCTGCACCAAAAGGGTGCGCAGATTGGGATGGTTGCGCAGCAGGGCAAAGAGCTGGACGCCCGTGGGCAGGCGCGAGAGGAAATTGTCGAACTTGGCCAGCGCCTCATCGGCATTGCCGGCATTGCTCAACGTATTGAGCAGGGCTGGCAGCAGTTCGGTCAGATGGGCGCGGGCAGCAGAGGCGCGGGTGGCGGGATAGCCGCCATAGTGCCATTTGCGGACGGTCTCGATGACCCTGGAGGCATCGGCAAAACCCATGGCCGTCAACGTTTCCAGCGTGCCCGGGTCGTCGTCGCTGCCGGTGAACAC
>JAHJOS010000584.1 GCA_018820005.1 Alphaproteobacteria bacterium
ATCCCGCCAGGCAAGCTGATCGTTTCGTTGTCCAACCTGGCGCGGGACTGGTCAGGCGAGAAGGTCGAGAGCTATTCCGTTCAGGAGGGCTATAGCCGGGCCCGTGACGCGGCGGCGCAGGTCACCCTCGATCCCGAGAAGCAGAACGCAAGGTTCGACTACATCGATGAGGATGGCGTCTTCCACGCCGTTTGGATGCTCGATGCCGTAAGCGCTTTCAACCAATGGCAGTCGGTAAAGCATTTCTCTCCGCGGGGCGTGGCGCTGTGGCGGCTCGGGACCGAAGATCCCTCGGTCTGGAGGCTGCTTGCCAGTCCGCTCGATGCTGCTGCGGAGTCGCTGCAGGACATCAAGTTCTCTCATCAGATCGATCGCTACGGAGTCGGCGAGGTGACCAGGCTGACCGGGATGCCGCAAAACGGGCTGCGGCGCATTGAGCTATCCACGGACGGCACGAGGATCGTTTCGGAGTCGATCGACCAGTTTCCCCGCAGCTTTGAAATCAATCAATGGGGAGGAGATGACCGCAAGCTGCTCGCGATGACCTTCGATGATGGCCCGGATCGGGTATTCACTCCAGCAGTTCTGGACATCTTGCAGCAGCACGAAGTGCCGGCGACATTCTTCATGGTCGGCAACCAGATGCTGCGGCATCCCGACCTGCTGTTGAGGGCCGTTGCGGAAGGCCACGACATCGGCAGCCACACCTATAGCCATGCCAATATCTCTCGCATTGGCGCTGACCTGTTGCGACTTGAACTGAATGCGACGCAGCGTGTCTTCGAAAGCATCACGGGCCGCAATCTCGTAATGTTTCGTGCGCCTTACGCCCGTGACACAAATCCCTCCACCGTCGAGGAAATCCGGCCGCTCAAGATCATCAGCGATCTCGGCTACCTGGCAGTCAACATGAACATCGACAGCCGGGACTGGTGGATGCCGAACAGCCGGCGAATCGCCGATACAACCTTGAAAGGCATTCGCTCGGGGGTCGGGAATATTATCCTGCTGCACGATGGCGGCGGCGACCGGCGGCACACAGTCGATGCCTTGGCAGAGATCATCACCACGGCCAAGGCGGAAGGGTATCGGTTCGTCACCGTCTCGGAACTGATCGGCCGGTCAAGAGACGACGTCATGCCGCTCACCTCCAGCACGCCCACGGTGCTGGCTCTGCAGTCGGCGGGTTTCGGCATGGTGCGTGAGATCGGCGTTTCGTTCAGTATTGCCTTCTCGGTGGCGGTTGCACTCGGGATTTTCCGATCCTTTGTACTGATCGTCCTGTCATCGCTGCGCCATCGTCGGCAGCAGGTGTCGCCACTGGTGCGCAAGCTGCTGAAGCTGCCGCCCCCACCAGCGCTCAGCGTCGGCGTGATTGTTCCCGGCTACAACGAGGAGAAGGTGATCGTTCAGACCGTTCGCTCCCTGCTGGCGTCCACGCTTCCGAAGCTCAAGATCCTCGTCGTCGATGACGGCTCGACGGACGGAACCTACGAGCTGTGCCGGACGACTTTCAAGAAGGAGAAGCGCGTCAGGGTTGTCACCAAGAAGAATGGCGGCAAATCCGCGGCACTCAATTTCGGGTTCCGGCGTCTGCGAACCGACATCATCATTGCCATGGACGCCGATACGATCTTCCTGCCCGAAACAGCCGAGCTTCTGCTGTCGCATTTCGCCGACCCTCAGGTTGCTGCTGTCTCTGGCAATGCGAAGGTGGGCAACCGCGTCAACCTCCTCACCCGCTGGCAGGCTCTGGAGTACATCACCTCGCAGAGCCTCGACCGGAGGGCCTTCGAGTATCTCAACTGCATCGCCGTCGTTCCCGGCGCGATTGGTGCCTGGCGTCGTGATCTGGTGCTTGCCGCCGGAGGCTTCACCACCGACACTCTGGCGGAGGACGCTGACCTCACTCTGCGTCTGCTGCGGCGAGGATATTCGGTCAGCTACGAAGACCGGGCGATAGCACTCACCGAGGCTCCCGAGACCGTGGCGCAATTCAGCAAGCAGCGATTTCGCTGGATGTACGGCACCTTGCAGGTGGCCTTCAAGCACCTCGGAGCGCTTGGCTTGCGGGATTCCAAGACCGTCGGGCTGGTCGCGCTGCCGAACACGCTGATCTTTCAGGTCCTGTTTCCACTGTTGGCTCCGCTGGCGGATCTGGGTGCCATCGTGTCGATAGTTGGCCTCGGCTGGGATTTCTTGAGCAACTCTACATCCCTTCCGGTAAGCGAGGCGCTGGCGTTTCTGGCCGTGTTCTTCGCGTTCGTGCTCATCGACTTCGTCGCGGCTGTGACCTCCTTCTGCCACGAGCCCAAGGAAGACTGGCGACTTCTCATCTGGATCATCCCGCAGCGCTTCTTCTACCGGCAGTTGATCTACCTGGTCGCCATTCGTGCCGTGCTGTCGGCCATAAGGGGCGCGCCGGTGGGTTGGGGAACGCTGAGCAGAACCGCCAATGTGAAGTCGTCTGCCGTCGTGCCGGCAACCGCCTCAAAGGCATCCGCTGCCCGGACATGAGGTTGCCAGCGTTCGCAGGCCACTGCTTTGACCGGATCGCCCCGACGAACCGATGGCCAACTTTCTCCCAAACAACCCCATTGACGCCGCTCCCTGCACAGGAGTATCTCCCGCCTCAGGACACTCCACCCTAACGTGGAGCTTTCGACCTGGGAGGGTCGCTCATGGCTGATATGCCCCTGACCGCGCCGGC
>JAHJOS010000585.1 GCA_018820005.1 Alphaproteobacteria bacterium
CCCGAACCGATCGGACAGCGACACTTTTTCTTCCACCGCTTCACCGGGATTGATCGCGGTCGACCGTTCGTTCTCGATCATGTCGCGCGGCATAAGGTGACGGCGGTTCGATGTTGCATAGAACAGCACATTGTCCGGGCGACCTTCGAGGCCGCCGTCCAATATCGTCTTGAGCGATTTGTAGCTGGTCTCGCCGCTGTCGAAACTCAAATCGTCGCAAAACACGATGAACCGCGCGTCCTGGGTGCCGATGCGCCGCATCAGCGCCGGCAGTGATTCCAGGTCTTCCCGGGCGATTTCGATCAGCACCAGCCTGCCAAAGCCCTCGCCGCTGCGGGCGGCGATATCGCCATGAATGGCTTTGACCAGCGAACTTTTGCCCATGCCGCGTGCCCCCCACAACAGGGCATTGTTGGCGCCATGTCCGCGCGCGAATTGTTCGGTATTGCGCAGCAGAATGTCCTGCACGGCATCGATGCCCTTGAGCATCTCAAGGGGCACGCGGCTTACTTGTGCGACCGGATACAGGGTGCTGCTGGCGGCGTCCCAGTGATACGCATCGGCTGAGCCAAGGGCAGGGAGCTCTGCTGCCGTTTGTGGCGTCAAGGCCTTCAGAGCATTGGCGATTGTATCGAGCTTTGCCGCGATCTCGGCCAGGTGGTCTTTGCTTTTCACGATGCTGTTTTCCTCTGCACGGCGCGGCAATTTGTGCACCCCTGAATGCCTTTGCAATCATGGGGGGGCAAATGTATAGTCCGCGCGATTTTGACCGGGGCGCAAGTGCAACAGGCCCCATATGCGTCCAGTCCCATTCTGTTCGACGGGCATGATGGGCGCAGACCCTCCACAATCAAGAAAAACAAGGAACGCGTCTCATGTTTGTAACACCCGCTTATGCCCAGGCAGCCGGAGCCCCCGTAGCGGGTGGCGGCATCACCGAGATCCTCGTCCAGCTGATGCCGATTCTGCTGCTGGTGGTGATTTTCTGGTTCCTGATCTTCCGCCCGCAGCAGAAGCGCCTGAAAGCCCAGCAGGCCATGCTGTCGGCAATCAAGCGCGGCGACACTGTCGTGACCACTGGCGGCATCGTCGGCAAGGTGACCAAGGCTGTTGATGGCGAAGACCTCGAAGTCGAGATCGCCACCGGCGTCAAGGTCAAGCTGGTGCGCGGCATGATTTCCGACGTGCGCTCCAAGGGCGAGCCGGTCAACGATAACAAGCCTGCCTAAGGCAGCCTAGACCTTCCGCCGGAGCCCATGGGCTCCGGTTTTTTTCCGTTCAGGACGTCCCCTTTATGCAGTTCTCTCCGATCCGCACCGCCATCATCGCCTTCGTCGCTCTCATGGGGGTTCTGTTCGCGGTCCCCAGCTTCCTCCCGCAGGATGTGCGCGACGCTTGGCCAAGCTTTCTGCCAAAGCAGACCGTGGTGTTGGGTCTCGATCTGCAAGGCGGTTCGCACCTGCTGCTCCAGGTCGATGAGAAGGGCATTGTGTCGGAGCGTCTGCAGACGCTGCGCCGCGATATTCGCAACACACTGGCCAATCAGAACGGCATCGGCAATCTCATCACCACCGATGAGGCGACCCGCACGCTGACAATCGAACTGACCGATCCGACCCAGCGCGATGCAGCACGCACCGCCATCGAGGCGCTGCAGAATACCGTGAGCAATTCGCTGATTTCGGTCGGCGGCGCCAAGGAACTGTCATTCGGCGATACCCCTGACGGCAAGCTCACAGTCTCGCTCACCCCCGAAGGCGTTACGGAGCGACAGTCGGCGCTTGTTGCGCAGTCCATCGAAGTTATCCGCAAGCGCGTCGACGAACTGGGCACAACCGAGCCGCAGATCCAGCGTCAGGGCACCAACCGCGTGCTGGTGCAGGTCCCCGGTTTCGGCGACAGCCAGCGTCTCAAGGACATTATTTCCAAGACCGCCCGCCTGACCTTCCACATGGTCTATCCCGGCATGACAGCAGCGCAGGCCGAGTCTCAGGGCCTGCCCGCCGGCACCATGATCCTGCCCAGCCAGGATGGCGGCAGCGAACTGCTTTATGAAGACGTCGCCTTGGGCGGCGAGTCGCTCGTGGATGCTCAGCCCAGCTACGATTCGCAGCGTTCGATACCCGTGGTCAGCTTCCGCTTCGACACCCGCGGCGCCATCACCTTTGGTCAGATCACCTCGGCCAATGTCGGCAAGCGTTTTGCCATCGTGCTCGACAACACGGTTATCACGGCCCCTGTCATCCAGCAGGCCATCACCGGTGGCACCGGTCAGATCAGCGGCAGCTTCACCACGGCCTCGGCAAATGACCTTGCCGTGCTGCTGCGCGCCGGTGCGCTGCCGGCCTCGCTCGACGTCGTCGAAGAACGCACCGTTGACGCCAGCCTTGGCGCCGATTCGATCCGCTATGGCCTGACCGCCGGTATCGTCGCATCCGTCCTGGTGGTCGGCTTCATGGTGGCCGCCTATGGCCTGTTCGGCGTCTTCGCCAATATCTCGCTGATCCTGAACATCGTCCTGATCTTCGGCGCGCTCTCCATGCTTGGCGCCACGCTGACGCTGCCCGGCATCGCCGGTATTGTCCTGACCATTGGTATGGCCGTTGACGCCAACGTGCTCATCTATGAGCGCATGCGCGAAGAGCAGAAGGCGGGCAAATCGCCGCTGCAGGCCATCAATGCCGGTTTCCAGCGCGCCTGGGGCACCATTGTCGACTCCCACCTCACCCAGCTCATCGCGGCTACGGTGCTGTACTTCCTGGGCTCCGGCCCGGTGCAGGGTTTCGCCGTGACACTGGCGCTCGGTATTCTGACCTCGCTGTTCACCTCCTATACCGTCACGCTCTACTTCGTGGGCATGTGGTTCCGGGCAACGCGTCCAAAAACCCTCAAGATCCAGCACTTCCGGTTCATTCCGGACGGCACCAAAATTCCCTTCATGAAAATCAGCCGCTACGTGATCGCCTTTTCGATTGTGGCCAGCGTGCTCTCGATTGGTTCGGCTTACTTCAAGGGCTTCAACCTGGGCATCGACTTCGTGGGCGGCACGGCCATTGTCATTCAGCATGATGGTGGCCCCGCCGATGTCGGCAGCGTGCGTGAACTGCTTGACGGGCTTAAGCTCGGCGAAGTGCAGGTTCAGGGCTTCGGCACCCCCGAAGACGTGCTGGTGCGTGTCCAGGCCCAGGAAGGTGGTCAGGATGCCGATCAGGCTGCCGTGGCCAAGGTCCGCGAAGCCCTGGCGACCGAGAACTACACCATCCGCAGTACCGAGGCGGTGAGTGGCACGGTGTCGAGCGAATTGGCCTGGAAGGGCACAATCGCCGTCATCATCTCGCTGCTGGCGATCCTGATCTACATCTGGTTCCGCTTCGAGTGGCAGTTCGCGCTGGCC
>JAHJOS010000074.1 GCA_018820005.1 Alphaproteobacteria bacterium
CGAAGTTCTTGATGGCATCGGTAACGTGGGGAATGACCTGGACGGTGGCGCCGAGATATTCGCCCTTCCGCTCCTTGGCCAGAATGTCGGAATAGATGCGACCGGTGGTGATGTTGTCGCGCTTGTTGGCGGCGCGACCGGTGAAGCGCTCGTAGTGACCGAGATCGAGATCGGTCTCCGCGCCGTCGTCGGTCACGAAGACCTCGCCGTGCTGGGTGGGCGACATGGTGCCCGGATCGATGTTGAGATAGGGGTCCAGCTTGCGCAGGCGAACCTTGTAGCCGCGCGCTTGCAGGACAGCGCCGAGCGCTGCCGATGCAAGACCTTTACCCAATGAGGAGACCACGCCTCCGGTGATGAATACGTACCGAGCCATGGGCGCTCACCTTAATCACATCAGCATCGATTCGTAGAGCCGCCGTGCAGCTCTACACAAAAAGAAGAAGGGGATGTTGCCATCCCCCTCTTTGCTCTCGCCTTGCGGCGCTTAATTGGTCGGCGCCGCCGGTGTCTCGGCAGGCGCTGCGGGTGCAGCGGGCGCCGTAGCGCCATCGGTGCTGGCCGGGGTCGTCGTATCGGCAGCTGGCGGCGTGGAGGCGGCCGGAGCGGCATCGGCAGCAGGCGCTGCCGGAGTGTCGCTTGCAGGCGCTGTGTCCGTGGTGGTGGTCGAATTCGGCACCGGAACCGGCAGATCGCTGGTGGTCTCGCCCTGCAGGGCATTGAGCGCATCGAGCACGCTGCCGGGCGCGGTGCCATCGGTCGTCGTTACGGCGCCATCGATAATGCTGGACGTGCCACGATCGAGTTCGCTCAGAATGGTCAGGCCAATTGCCGTGGCAAAGAACAGCGTCGCCAGAATCGCCGTGGTCCGGGTCAACAGGTTTGCCGAGCCGCGTGCGGTCATGAAGCCGCCGCCGCCACCGCCAATGCCCAGTGCGCCGCCCTCGGAGCGCTGCAGCAGGATCACCACAATCAGCGCCAGGACGATCAGCAGATAGGCCACAATCAGGACGTTCGCCATCGTGTCTCAGTCTATTGGTCTGTCAAAAGATGGCGCGTCATACACGCCCCACGTCGCAATTGCCAGAGGTTGAGCCGGATTTTCCGGCCCTCCCCTGGCAGTCGCAGTCTCACACGGCGGAGATAATGGTGTACAAGTCCTTCGCCAAGAGGCTGGCGCCGCCCACCAGGCCACCGTTGACATTGTCGACGGCCAGGATCTCGCGGGCATTCTGCGGCTTGAGAGAGCCACCATAAAGAATGCGGATGCTCGGGCCGGTCTGGGCAAAGCGCTGCGTCAGATTGTGGCGTATGGCGGCGTGCATGCGCGCGATGTCATCATTGGTGGGGGTGCGGCCGGTGCCGATGGCCCAGATGGGTTCATAGGCCACGATGACCTCGTGGACGCCTGCAGCATCGGGAACCGAGCCGGCGAGCTGGTCGGCCACCACAGATTCGGCGGTGCCGCTGTCGCGCTGGGCTTCAGTTTCGCCCACGCAGATGATCGGCTTGAGGCCGGCGCCGATGGCCGCTTCAGCCTTGGAACGCACGATGGAATCGGTTTCGCCGTGATCGGCGCGGCGCTCGGAATGGCCGACAATGACATATTGCGCGCCAGCATCGGCCAGCATGCTGGCGGAAATATCGCCGGTATGGGCACCCGATGCCTGGGCGTGACAATCCTGCCCACCGGCCAATATTCCGGCGGTTGCGCCCAGATTGCAGGTCTCGGACAGGATGGTAGCCGGCGGGCAAATCACCACCAGGGCACGGGGCGCCTCACCGGTGGTCAGCAGGGTGGCCAGAGTGCTTATTTCGTCCAGCGCACCACGCAATCCGTTCATTTTCCAGTTCCCCGCGATCAGCGGTGAAATTTTCGTGGTCACTGTTTGCTACTCCTGCCTCTTGCACCGGAACTGGGATTGCCCTAACCCCGACTGTCAAAATGGATTACTAATGCCCTGCCACCACTGTGGTAAAGGCTCAAGTCTCTGAAACGGAACGTTCGATATGCTCGATAGTTTGCGCGGTTTTGCAAAATCCTGGCCTGGCAAGATCATGGGGGCGTTCCTTCTGGTGGGTGTAGCGGGCTTTGGCGTCAACAATGTGATCGGTGGGCTCAACACCACATCGGTGGGCAAAGTTGGCAACCAGGACATTTCCCTGCGCAGCTTCCAGCGCGCCTATCAGACCCAGCTCAACCAGGTTGCGCAGCAGATCGGCCAGATGCCGACTGCCGAGCAGGCCATGAGCTTTGGCATCCCCTCGATGGTGCTGCAGAACCTGGCGCAGGACGCCGCGCTCGACCAGATGGCCGATCAGTTTGGCCTGGGTGCATCGGACAAAAAACTCAGCGAGATGCTGCGGCAGGACCCCTCCTTCCAGGGTACTCTGGGGACTTTTGACCCCACCGCCTTCAAGCAGGTGATGGCGCGCAGCGGCTTTACCGAGGCCGAGTATTTTGACGACCAGCGCAGTGCGGCCCGGCGCCAGCAGCTGATTCTGAGCCTTTTTGGGGACACCACGCTGTCCACGACAGCATCCAACCTGGTCAATCGCTATGCCGCCGATCAGCGGACGGTGGATTATTTCGTCCTGAGCGAGGCAAACCTGCCCCCGCAGGCTGCGCCGACCGAGGAAGAACTGGCCGCCTATCTGACCGAGCACCAGACTGAATTCCGTACGGTCGAGACCCGTACGGTGCAGATGCTGCGCCTGTCGCCGGCCGATCTGGCGGCGACCAAGACGATTACCCCAGAGGCGATTGCCGCTGAATACGAGCGCACCAAGGCCAATCTGACCAAGGCCGAGCGCCGGACCATCCAGCAGGTCGTGCTCAATGATGCGCAGGTCACGGCGTTTGAATCCGGGCTGGCCCTGGGAACGCCGTTTGAGACCTTGGTGACCGAAAATGGCCTGACCGCCACTGATCTGGGCAGCCTGGCCAAGAGCGATGTCAATGACGCGACGCTGGCAACGGCGGCTTTCGGGCTGGCCGATGGCGCCTTCGTCATCATCGATGGCGCTGCCGGCAAGCGCGCGGTGCATGTTTCGGCCATCGAGGCCGGTGGCGCGCCCACGCTCGACGAGGCCGCTCCGCAGATTGCGCAGGAGCTGGCGCGGGTTCAGGCCCGCAATGAAATTGCCGATGTGCAGGACCAGATCGAAGAACTGCGTGCCGCGTTCCGGCCGCTGAGTGAAATTGCGCAGCGGTTCAGCCTGCCTATCTACGAGGCCAAGGTGACTGCCGGGGGCAGCGAACTCAGCGTGCTGCCTGACCTAGCAGCCGAAGACGTGCCGCGCGTGAGCCAGGCGATCTTCAAGGCAGAACAGGGTCAGCTGACCTCGGCCATTCCACTGGCTGGCAGCGGCAACCTCTATTTTGACCTGTCGGCGATTGATCCGGCGCGCGATCAGACGCTGGACGAGGTCCATGACGCCGTTGCGACCGCGATGACCATCGAGCGCACCAATGACGCGCTGCTGGCGGCCAGTGCCGATGCCGTGGCCAAGCTTGACGCGGGCACGCCCATTGCCGATGTGGCGGCGACTTACAATGTGTTCCCGCAGCTAAGCACCGAGTTCACTCGCTTCGGCAATGCCGACAGCACCATCGACGGCACGGTTGCCGCGGCGGCTTTCGCGGGTGGCGCCGATCACCACGGTTCTGCGGTGAGCCAGGCCGGCGAACACGTCGTGTTCCAGGTGATTGACGTGGTTGCCGCCGACGGTGGCATGGAAGCCAACGCGGCCAAGAGCCTCGAGAACGAAATGCGGATCGGGGTCTATGGCGACTTCGTCACCGCCGTGCGCGACGACGCGGGGCTACGCATCAACCAGCAGGCGCTCAACCAGGTGCTTGCCCTCAATACCGGCCTGTAGCCCACAGGCCGGCTCAACTCGAAACTGGACATGTACACGATGGTCGACGTCGATTTTCAGCACTTCTGCGCGCAATATGATGCCGGGAAGTCGCAGATCGTCTGGCGTCGCATCGTGGCCGACCTCGAGACGCCGATTGGCACCTATCTCAAGCTGGCGCAGGGCCGCAAGAACACCTTCCTGCTCGAATCGGTGCAGGATGCCACCGTGCGCGGCCGCTATTCCATCATTGGCATGATGCCCGATGTGATCCTCAAGGTCGAAGACGGCGCCGCCAGCATCAATCGGTCAGCACATCTGAGCGAAAGCCATTTTGAACCCCTGCCGGACCTGCCGCTCGATGCGTTGCGGCATCTGGTGGCGGACAGCGCCATCGAAGTGCCTGCCGGCCTGCCGCCGCAGTCAGCGGGCGTCTATGGCTATCTCGGCTACGAGATGGTGCGGTACATGGAGGTGCTGCCCAACGCCAATCCTGACGATCTTCAGACGCCCGAAGCGGTGCTGATGCGCCCATCGCTGCTGGCTATTTTCGATACGCTCAAGGACGAGCTCTATCTGACGGCGCCGGTTTATGTGCGGTCGGGCGTATCGGCCAGACAGGCCCATGAGGCCGCGTCGGGGCGGATCGATGATGCCATCGACCGGCTGGGGCGCGCCATGCCGACGACCCCTGCCCTGCCCGACCTCGAAAATATCGCGGTCACCAGCAACACCTCCAAGGACGAGTATTTCGCCATGGTGGCGCGGGCCAAGGACTACATCACTGCCGGGGACATTTTCCAGGTGGTGCTGAGCCAGCGTTTTTCGGCCGATTTCAGCCTGCCGCCCACCGCGCTCTATCGCGCGCTGCGACGGACCAATCCCAGCCCCTATATGTATTTTCTCGATTTCGGCGGCTTTGCCGTGGCCGGGTCGAGCCCGGAAATCCTGGTGCGGGTGCAGGATGGTGAAGTCACCATCCGACCCATCGCCGGCACGCGCAAGCGCGGATCAACGCCGACACGCGACCAGGAACTGGCAGCAGAACTGCTGAGCGACCCCAAGGAACTGGCCGAACACCTGATGCTGCTCGACCTGGGCCGCAATGACGTGGGCCGAGTGGCCAAGACCGGCACGGTCAAGGTGACCGACAAGTTCTTCCTCGAATACTATTCCCACGTCATGCACATCGTCTCCAATGTGGTGGGTGTGCTCGATCCCAAATATGACTTTGTCGATGCACTGTCCGCCGGCTTTCCGGCCGGCACGGTCTCGGGCGCACCCAAGGTCCGTGCCATGGAAATCATCGACGAGCTGGAGAAGTCGCGCCGCGGTATCTATGGCGGCTGCGTGGGCTATTTCGGCGCCGATGGTACGATGGATACCTGCATCGTGCTGCGCACGGCGATCCTTAAGGATGGCAGGTTGCATGTGCAGTCGGGCGCCGGCATCGTGGCCGACAGCGTGCCCGAACTCGAGCAGATGGAATGCGAAAACAAGGCGCGCGCCCTTTTCAGCGCCGCCGAGGAAGCGCTACGCTATGCTGGCGAGGCGAGGGTCGGACAATGACATTGGCAGGCTTATTTCGATCGCGATGGCGGCGCTGGTTCTGAACACAAGCAGCAGAGCCAATTTTCAGGGACAGGCCCAATGACCAAGACCCTCGTCATCGATAATTACGACAGCTTTACCTATAATCTGGTGCATTACCTGGGCGAGCTGGGTGCCGATATCACCGTGGTGCGTAACGACAAGATCACGCTTGATGAAATCGCCGCCATGGCGCCGGAGGCGATTGTGCTGTCGCCGGGTCCATGCACACCCAATGAGGCCGGCATATGCCTCGCCGCCATCGACCGCTTCAAGGGAGAAATCCCCATGCTTGGCGTGTGCCTGGGCCACCAGGCCATGGGCCAGGCGCTGGGGGGCGACGTGATCCGCGCGCCCCATCTGGTGCATGGCAAGACATCCAAGATCCACCACAGCGGCAAAGGCCTGTTCCGCGGGCTCAACAATGATTTCGAGGCCACGCGCTACCATTCGCTGATCGTGCGCAGCGAGACCCTGCCGGACGTCCTCGAAGTCACGGCCACCACCGATGATGGGCTGATCATGGGCATGCAGCACAAGAGCCTGCCCGTCCATGGGGTGCAGTTTCACCCCGAGAGCATCGCCAGCGAGAACGGCCATGCGCTGCTGCAGAATTTCCTCAATATTGCCCGGGACTTCAACCGCAAGCGAGCCGCGTAATGGATATCAAGGCAGCCCTGCACAAGATAGCCGACGGTCGGGACCTGACCGGCGAAGAGATGCGCGGCGTGATGCGCATCATCATGGCCGGCGAGGCCACGCCCAGCCAGATTGGCGCCTTCCTGATGGGCATGCGCGTCAAGGGTGAGACCGTGGTCGAAATCGCGGCCGCCGTCTCCATCATGCGCGAGCAGATGGTGCCGGTCTCAGCCCCCGAACAGGCGGTCGATATCGTCGGCACGGGCGGCGACGGCGCCGGCACGCTCAATATTTCGACGGCGAGCGCCATTGTGGTCGCGTCGACGGGCGTTCCCGTCGCCAAGCATGGCAATCGTGCGCTGTCATCGCGCTCGGGCGCCTCGCAGGTGCTCGAAGCGCTGGGGGTCAAGCTAGACCTGACGCCAGCCGAAATCGGCGCCTGCATCAACCAGGCCGGCATCGGCTTCATGTTCGCGCCCAGCCATCACCCGGCGATGCGGCACGTCGGCCCCTCGCGTACCGAGATGGGGACCCGCACGCTGTTCAACCTCCTGGGGCCGCAGGCCAATCCGGCCGGTGTCAGGCGCTATGTGCTGGGCGTTTATGACGAACGCTGGGTCGAGCCAGTCGCGGCGGCGCTGCTGGCCAACCGCGCCATCAAGGCCTGGGTCGTGCACGGCAGCGACGGGCTGGACGAAATTACCACGACCGGGCCGACCCATATCGCCCAGATCGAGGGTGGGAGCCTGACCACGTTTGAAATTACGCCGGAGCAATATGGCCTGCCCCGCGCGACGCTGGACGATTTGCGCGGCGGCGAGCCCACGGACAATGCCCGGGCCATGACAGCGCTGCTCGATGGGGCGCCAAGCGCCTATCGGGATATCGTGCTGCTCAACAGCGCAGCCGCGCTGCTGGTGGCCGACAAGGTGACCACAATTGAGGACGGCATCGTTATGGCGCGCGACGTCATCGATAGCGGCAAGGCCAAGAACACACTCGCCCGGCTGGTGGCGGTATCAAACGGACGCGACCAATGAGCGATATTCTGCAGCAGATCGAAGTGTACAAGCGCGAGGAGATCGCGGCGGCCAAGGCCATGCGCCCCTGGGCCGAGGTGGTGGCGCAGGCCCACGACCAGCCTGCGCCGCGCGGCTTCGTCAAAGCCATCAAGGCCAAGCGCGCCCAGGGGCACTATGCCCTGATTGCCGAGGTCAAAAAGGCCAGCCCGTCCAAGGGATTGATCCGGGCCGATTTCAACCCGGCAGAGATCGCCCGCAGCTATGAGACGGCAGGGGCCGCCTGCCTTTCGGTGTTGACCGACCGCCCCAGTTTTCAGGGATCGCCAAGCTATCTGATCGAGGCCCGCGCGGCGACGCAGCTGCCTGTGCTGCGCAAGGACTTTCTGTTCGAGACCTATCAGGTCGCAGAGGCCCGCGCCTGGGGCGCCGACTGCATCCTGATTATCCTTGATGCCGTGGGCGATGATGTGGCGCGCTATCTGCTCGACGCCGCCGAGGAATGGAAGATGGACGCGCTGGTGGAAGTGCACAACCAGCTTGAACTGGATCGGGCGCTGGGGCTCGGCGCTGGTTTCATCGGCATCAACAACCGTAA
>JAHJOS010000586.1 GCA_018820005.1 Alphaproteobacteria bacterium
AGCGCCTTCTGGCTGCCGCGCTTTCCCTCCCGCTTCTCCTCGGCCAACAATCATCTGGTGGCAGAACTCGCCGGCGAATTTGTTCTCGCTCATGCTCTGGGTCGCCGTCATGCCGGCGCCTGGGAGCATTTGCTGGCCGAACTCGACAAACAAATCCTGCCCGATGGCGCCGGCGCCGAGCAGACGCCGACCTATGCCGCTTTCACCGCCGAGCTGGTGCTGGTCGCAGCGCTGGTTGCCCGCGATGCCGGGGTGGACCTGCCCGCCGCATCCAAAGAGCGTTTGATGGCCCTTGCCCATTTCATCGACTGGATCGGGCCGGGCGCCAGTTTCGGCGACAATGACGAGGGCCAGGTGCTGACCTCAGCGCATGAGGCTGACTATCCGGCCTCGGTCGCCTCCGCCATTGTCGGCTTCACGGGCGGCGTCCCTGTGGGTGAACCGGCGGACGATTTCCGCGCCCTGTTGCTGGGCGCTCCAATGCAATCCGCTGCCGCCCCATCGGGTCTGATGACTTTCCCCAATGGTGGCCTCTCGGTCTGGCGTGGCGCTATCGATGGGCACCAGGTCAACCTGCGCTTCGATCATGGCCCCTTGGGTTATCTCTCCATCGCCGCGCATGGCCATGCCGATGCCCTGTCGGTCTGCCTCGATATTGACGGGCAGCAGGTGCTGGTCGATCCGGGCACCTATCTCTACGGCTCCGGCGGCCCTTGGCGCAGCTGGTTCCGCACCACGCCGGCCCATAATACGCTCAACATTGCGGGGCAAAGCCAGAGCATCATGTCGGGGGCGTTCAACTGGTCACACAAGGCTCAAGCGCATCTGCGCAGCAGCAGCGCCTCAGCCGACTGGTCGCTGAGTGCCGAGCACGACGGCTACCTGCGCCGCTTCGGTGTGACGCACCAGCGCGCGGTGCGCCGCGACGCAAACACCATCGCTGTGCAGGACCGCCTGATCGGCCCCGCCCGTGACGCCGAAATCGTCTTCCAGCTCGCCCCCGAGCTGACCGCCCAAGCCGATGGCAATGTCGTGCTGGTCAGCCGCGCCGGTGTCCCGCTGCTCAGCATTGCGCTGCCCAGTGCCGATTTCACCGTCGCTGCGGGCGGCGACACTCCGGGGCAGGGCGGCTGGGTATCGACCCGCTTCGGGATCAAGGCGCCAGCCGCGCGCATTGCCTGGCAGGGGCCGGTCGATTCATCGGGCGTTTTGAGCCGTTTGACGCTGCTGGGCCATTAACTACCCTTTAGCAATTAAGGGGTTCTGGGCCGTCTGATGTGGCATTTAGGGAGTGTCGCGGGCTGCGTCTGATTGTGGCTGCGATTTCGTCCTATCTGCTGCGGAGCCCGAGCTGAAATGATCACCGCTTTTATCACCAAGGTCATGGACAAGCTGACGGCCGAGAACCTGATCACCGTCGGGCTCCTGTTTCTCACCGCGTTTCTCAGCGCGCTGTTCGTCTATTGGCGGACAGTGGAGAAGAAGTCCTTTGTCGACTTCTTTGAATTTGCGCTGCCCAAGGAAGTGATCCTGCATCCATCGGCCCGCGCTGATGCCCTGTTCTGGATCACCAAGAAGCTGCTGATGCCGTTTCTGCTGATCCCGTCTGGCGTGATCTTCGTGTCGGCTGTGGCCTACGCAACCAATCAGGGCCTGGGCGCGCTGCTCAATATTCATGAGCCGCTGATCGCCGGTCCCGCCGGCCCCGTGGTGGTGATCATCTTCACAATCACCATGCTGCTGGCCTACGATATCTCCTATTATCTCTATCATTCCGCGCAGCATCGGTTTCCGGTGCTCTGGGAATTGCACAAGGTGCATCACTCGGCCGAGGTCATGGTGGGCATCACCAAGGATCGCGTGCATCCGCTCGATGACCTGATGAACCGCATGTGGGATGGCGTCATCCCTGGCATTGCTTTTGGCATCTGGACGCTGGTGGCGCTGGACCCGGTGGAAGTCACCATCTTCGGCATCAATGTCTATGTGATCCGCAATATCCTGATGATGGACTTCGTCCGCCATACCCACCTCAAGATTTCCTTTGGCCCGCTCAACAACGTTATCCTCTGTCCGCACTGGCACCAGCTGCACCACAGCGTGGACGCGCGCCATTACGACAAGAATTTCGGGCTGTTGTTCTCGTTCTGGGATCGCCTGTTCGGCACGCTTTACGTGCCCAAGCCAGATGAGGATTTCAAATTCGGTCTGATGGAGCGCGAGGCGCACGAATACCAGTCGCTGTTCGGGCTCTACATCCTGCCGCTCAAGAAGATGGGCCAGGTCGTCGCACGGCGCTTTCGCCGGCCACAGACTGCGGCTAAGCCAATTGAAGGTCCGCAGCCTTGAACATGCACCAGACCGGCGGGCTGGTCGGCGCCGAGCAGATCGAGATCGTCAGCGATGCCGCGCGTCTTGCAGACGTCGGGCCGGCCTGGAATGACCTCTGGAGCCAGACCGGCGGGCTGATCTTTCAAAGCCACGCCTGGATTTCAGGCTGGTGGAACACCGCGCCGGATCGGGACCAGCGGCAGTTGCGCGTTGGCCTGCTCTGGGATGCAGGGCGTCTCGTCGCCGTTATGCCACTTTGCGTGACCCGGCGCCGTCGTCTGCGTTTTCTGGAATGGGCTGCCAATAGTCACAGCGATTACGAGGATATTCTGGCTGCGCCGGACTGCCCGCCCGCAGCGCTTGCCCGGCTTTGGGCGCAGCTGACGCAGCTTGGCGGCTTCGATATCGCGCTGCTCAATCGGTTGCGACCGGACGCGCGTGCCCATGGTCTGTTGACGAGTTCGATTGGCGCGCCCCTGCGCCCCAACCATCGCAGTGAAGTTGCCTATCGTGTGGTGAGCACGCTGGGCTCGGGTGCTGCCTGGTTCAATGGCCAGTCCAAGAAGACCCGCAAGCACTATCGGCATGGACACAATACCATCGCCGAGGCCGGTACGACGCAGTTCCGTCTGCTGGGCGCAGACGAGCCTTTGGAGCCCGTGCTGGCGCGGGTCGCTGTGCTCAAGCGCGAGTGGCTGATCGCGCGCGGCCACACCTCCAATTTGTTTGACGATGGGGACCAGACGCTGGCCGCGCTGGTCAATGCGCTGGCGCATGCGGGTATCCTGCGCATCTTCGTTCTGGAAGTGGACGGGGTTATCGCCGCCATCTCGATCAATTTCGAACAGCATGGCGTGATGATGGCCTTCATCACCACCTTCGATCCCAGGTTCGAGCGCGCCTCGCCGGGTTCCCTGTTGATGACCGACTATATCACCTGGTCGTTCGACAATGGCTTGCACACCGTCGATTTCCTGTGCGGTGCCGAAGCCTTCAAGTCACGCTTTGCCACCGATCATATCGTGCTGACGACGATGGTGGCGCCTGGGTCATTGCTGGGGCGCACCGTGTTGCTTCTCGACAGCGCGCGACACAGGTTTGTGCAGTGGCGCGCGGCGAGAGCGGCGCAGAAGTCATCCGAGACCAGCGATCAGCGCGTCGCATCGAGCGTCGACGAGTAAGTTCAGTTCCCGTTCCTGGTCGCTCTAAAAGCTAGAGGCGCCGCCTGGCTGATTGATGTCAGCCGGGGGGCGCCTCCATTGCAGTGGCCTTGTTGTATCAGCGGCTGCGGCGACGCAACTGGTCGAAGAACACGATCACGATAATCAACACACCGGTGATGATGCGCTGCCAGAACGAATTGACGTTCAGCAGATTGGCGCCATTGGCGATGGTGGCCAGAATGAAGGCGCCGATCAGCGGGCCATGCACCGAGCCAACGGCACCAAACAGCGAGGTCCCGCCGATAACGGTCGAGGCAATGGCCTGCAATTCCCAGCCGTCGCCCTGGGTGGCGTTACCCACACCCAGCCGCGCCGCCAGCATGATGCCGACAAATGCGGCGAACATGGACGACAGGCCATAGGCAATGAAGATCATCTTGGGCACCGAGACCCCGGACAGGCGGGCGGCTTCTGGATTGGAGCCGACCGCATAGAGATAGCGGCCCCATTTGGACAGGTGCAGGAAGATAAACGCCGGGATCGCGACGATCACCACCATCCAGAACAGGTTGGGGACGCCGAGAAAACTCTCGCGCGAAAACAGCGTGAAAGTCTCGTTGGTGATGTTGATGGTCGAGCCATTGGTGATCAGCAGGCCGATGCCGCGCAGGGACGTCAGTGTCGCCAGCGTAATGATGAATGGCGGCAGGCCCATCTTGACGATGCCGAAGGCGTGGAAGCAGCCGATGGCAAGGCCCACGGCCAGCGTGATGATGATGGCAATCGGGATGGGCACGCCCGCCTGGAGCAGCCCGGCAATCACCACAGTGGAAAAGCCCACCACCGCGCCCACCGACAGGTCGATGCCGGCGGTGATGATCACAAAGGTCTGGCCAATGGCCAGAATGGCAATCATTGAGCCCTGCCGCAGCAGGTTGGAGATATTGTTGCCGGTGGCAAAGCTGGGCGTGGCGATCGAGAGCACGATGCACAGCAGCAGAAGCAGGCCCACCAGCGTCAGGGCAAACAGAAAGTTTAAGTTCCTCTTGGGGGCAACGCTCGTGGGCGTGACTTCGGTGGTCATTGTCGTCTCCAGTCTGGGGCGTTCAGACGCCGATGGCCTCGGCGAGGATCTCTTCATGGCTGCGTTCGCGATAGCTTTGGCTGCCCACCAAATGGCCGTCGCGGAAGACGTGCAGTGTGTCGGCCAGTTCGTAGACCTCGGGCAGGTAGGACGAGATCAGAATGATGCCGGCGCCCTTCTTGAGCAGGCGCGCAAACAGCCGATAGATTTCGGCCTTGGTGCCAACGTCGACGCCCACCGTGGGCTCATCGAAGATGAACAGTTCGGCGCCATGGTTGAGCCATTTGCCAATGACGATCTTCTGCTGATTTCCGCCTGACATCGATGACGCCAGCGTATTGCGCGAGGGGGTCTTGATCCCCAGGTCCTTGATCTGCTGATCGGCGCGGCGCTTCTCTTCGCCGGCATTGACCACGATGCCGCTATTGATCCGGTCATAGACGGGCAGGTTGATGTTGAGCCCAATGGGCAGGTTGAGGTTGAGCCCCTGGTCGCGCCGGCTTTCCGGCGCCAGGGCGATCCCGAGGTCTGTGGCGGTGCGTTCATTGCGCATGTCCACCACATTGCCCTGCCAGGCGATCTCGCCTGACGTCTTGGGATTGCGGCCGAAAACGCTCAGCGCAAACTCGCTGCGGCCTGCGCCGATCAGGCCATAAAGGCCGACGATTTCGCCGGCCCGGACGGTCAGTGAGATGTCCTTGAAGCCCTTGCCCGTCAGATTGCGGGTCTCGAGCAACAGCTTGCCGAACGGGATCTTTTCCTTGTGGTAGATCTGGTCGAGCGTGCGGTTGATCATCAACGCCACGAGTTCGGCGTCGTTGGTTTCGGCAATGTTGCGCGTGCCCACCAGCGTACCATCGCGCAGCACTGACACGCGGTCGGCCAGCTCGAAGACTTCCTCCATGCGGTGGCTGATATAGACGATGGTGACGCCTTCGTCCTTGAGACGGCGGATCAGCGCGAACAGCTGGGCAGCCTCAGAGCGGGTCAGGTAGGCCGTGGGCTCGTCAAAGATGATGAATTTGGTGCCGCGCAGCGAGGCGCGGGCGGTGGCAACCAGCTGCTGCTGGCCAATCGTGAGCGAGCCGAGCAGGGCATCTGCAGGCAGGCTGAAGCCGATATCGTCGAGGATTTTCTGGGCAGCGCGGTTCATCTCGCGCTTTTGCAGCATGCCGAATTTGACGGTCTCGTCGCCCAGGAAAATATTGGCGGCGACGCTCAGATGGCGGCACAGCACCACTTCCTGATGCACGGCATTGATGCCATGGGCAATCGCCTCATTGGGCGTGGCAAGCTCGACTTCCTTGCCGTTCCACACGATCTTGCCACCGGTCCGTCGGATCACGCCGGTGAGCAGCTTGATCAGGGTGGATTTGCCCGCGCCGTTCTCGCCGACGATGGCGTGGATTTCGCCGCGCCGAAAGGCAAGCGAGGCCGGCTTGAGCGCCTGGATGAAGCCGTATCGCTTTTCCAGCTCGCGCAGCTCAAGGATGGGTAGCGTGTCTGCGGCACCTGATGCGCCTGCGCCAGACGTTGCCGCACTCGAAGAGAGCTCAGTCAATCTATGTTCCCCTGCCATGGCGGCGCCGTGCAGTTCTTGTCCCGAACTGTCACGTCGCGATTTGGACCTGGACGCGCAGCGGACTGGATCCGCCGCGCGTCCAGGCTGGATGGCCTAGTTGACCTTGGGGTTCAGCAGCTCCTGGCTGCG